>SLGR01000069.1 GCA_007136585.1 Candidatus Sumerlaeota bacterium
GGCCAGCCCCAGAGATAAAGACTTAAATTGTGAACACCCAGCATATCGGATCCCATATAGTACCCGCCTCCCACAAAACCTATATCGGTTGAATAAAGAAAGGAGGGAAGAAAAAAATCAGTAGAGAAAGGGGACCTTGCCTCGTAAACCCTGTACTCCTCTTCAGAGAGCTCGTATGCATAATCCCTTGAGCCGTTATCCGGGTCCGCGACCTCAGGTTCAGTTTCGGCGGAGCCGGCCGCCTTTCCCGAGGCAGCCGCCTCAAGGGTAAAACTTACAATCCTGTAACTCCCGTCGTAGTAGCAGGAGGCTATAACCCCGTCTCTGTAAGAGGAAACCCCGAAAGCTCCCCCTTTCAGATTGGTAACCCTTACAGGGGTCTCTCCGCCGCCGGAAGATAACCTGTATATATTAAAAACCCCGTCCGGATCGGATATAAAGTACACCTCCCCTTCCGGAGAGATATGGGGATGGATCTCAAGGCTGGGAGTATCGGTAAGCCATTCGGCAGTTCCTTCATCTGTCCGGATCACCCTAAGATCCGTCGAGAGGTTACGCTCGGTTGCGGCCAGTATACGGCCGGAGTCAAGGAAAACCGGTCCGTAATCAACCAGACGGTCAGAAGTAACCTGTCTGAGAGACCCCGAACCGGTCTCATAAACAAAAATATTTCTCATCGCATCTTTCAGCGCCGTAAAGATAACCTTTTTTCCGCAGGGAGAAAGGGCGGGGGAGCGGGGCTCGTGAAGATCTTCCAGGTGGACCATTACGGTATCATTACTCACGGTATCGTGAAGGCAAAGATAATTTCGGTGATTCCGTCCGGCAATGAAAGCCAGAAGCCCGGAACCGGGGCTGTAATCTATTATCCTGTCATAACGGTGCCCGGAAACGAGCGTATCGACCTTAGAGCCGAAAAACCCTTTAAGAACTTTCTTCTCCCCGTCCGGGGTATGGCGGTATATCTCATTCCGGAGCCACCTGTCTGAAACATAATAAAAACCGCCCTCTCCGTCGGGGACCGGAGTCCGGCAGTGATAATCCCCTCCTATTATCTCGGTTCCGGAATCGGAGGCGGAGTCCCTCCCCTGTGTGAAATCGCGGGTTTCTTCCTTTATCCGGTTCCGCATTTTCCTGTCAAAATCGTGGAGACCCGCAAATTCCGTAGAGGCTACCTCAAAAGCCTTAATGGGATCAAGGTTGTTCCTAAGAGACCTGAGAAGACGGAAGTTTACCCTCTCGCCCTCGACTTCTGTCAGATAATCAATCGCGTAATGACTTATCTTATACCCCAGGTACACGTGCCTATATAGGGGGCTGAAATTCTGAAGCTCTCTCAGGGTGTAAAGATAATCATAGAGGGCCGCATCTCTTAGTATCATCCTGTCATATGAAGACCACTCTCTTTCCAGAACGGCGTGGGCCACGTGTTCGGCCTGACCCTCCATTACCCAGAGCGGGACCACCCCTCCCATAGCCTTGAGGAGCCTGGGTGAGCGCCAGAATCCCCCGTAGAGTATCTCAAACTGGGATATGTGGGCAAGCTCATGCGCCATCAGGTGCAGGTCATCGTATTCGGACATACTGAGGGGAAGAACGGCCCTGTTCTTAAAGGGTTCAGCGAACCCCTCCACCCCCTCCCCCACGGGGGATATGGTATTCTGCATAAAGTGGCTTCGTGTATAGTAAATGAAAACAGGCATGCGGTCGCCGGATTCGGCGTTAAGGTATCCCTGAACTTCCCTGTGTATACCTTCAAGGTTCTCCAGAAGCCCTTTAAGGTAAAAACCCTCTTCAGGGGTTATGTAGTGGTATATTTTAAGACTGGGAGTTTCTGCAGTCCGCCAGTCAAAACTTTCTAGGCGGACCTGAAACGCATGCAGATTTAAAGTCGGTAAGACCGCAAAAAAAAAAGAAAGAATAAGAGTCTTTTAATTTTCAGACTCATTTTTTCTTATCGTCCTTATCCTTATCCTGGGTAAGCCCGTCCAGCTTATCGCCTATCAGGTCGTATAAAGTGGAACCTGACCCGGAAGAATCCATATACTTTTTCATCTCCTGTTTTTCTTCCTCAGCCTGAAGATCTTTTATGCTAACCTCTATGTATTTTTTATCCGGGTTATTCTTTATTACCCGGCACTCGACCTTATCCCCCTGGTCAAGCTGGTCACGCAGATCCTCTGTGCGGTCCCGCGAGTAATTGGATACGTGAAGGTAGGCCTCAAGACCGTTCGGAAGCTCAAGGTATGCACCGGAACGGCTCACTTTACCGGCCTCCGCCTCTACAGTGGCGCCCACAGGGTACTCCTGGTAGGGGTTTTCTTCCATCTGCTTAAGTCCCAGGGATATTTTCTGTTTGTCGGAGTCTATTCCGAGAACTTTCACTTTCAGGGTATCCCCCACATTCAATGCATCCGAGGGATGCGATATATCCCTGTTCCAGGATATATCGGATATATGAACCAGACCTTCCACACCTTCAGGGAGCATTACAAAAGCCCCGAAATCCGTCAGGTGAGTGACCTCACCCTCTAAAACATTCCCTTCCTGGTAATTTTTTTCCACTTCTTTCCAGGGGTTGGGCTGGGTCTGCCTGACACTTAAGGCTATACGCTGCGCCTCCGGGTCCACCTCAAGTATACGAACCTTAAGCTTCTCATCCGTCTTTACCGCGTCAGCCGCATTCTTTATATCATCCACCCATGAGAGCTCCTCGGTTCTGACAAGCCCTTCCACTCCGGGCTCAAGCTCTACAAAACACCCGTAGTTAGTGACCCCGGTCACCCGCCCTTCCAGTTCATCACCGGGCTTGTATTTCTCATCAATATCTTCCCAGGGGTGGGGCTGGTTATCCTTGAGGCTCAGGGCTATCCTGTTGGAGTTGGGATTAAAGCTTTTTATGCTGACCTCCACCTCCTGGCCGGGTTCAAGAACATCCTCAACTTTATTTACGTGACCCCAGGAAAGTTCGCTTATATGGAGAAGCCCGTCCACTCCTCCAAGATCCACGAAAGCTCCGAAACTTTTTATCCCGGAGACCTCGCCTTTTACAACCTTTCCGGGATAGAGCTGTTCAAAAAGCTCCTCTCTTTTCTGTCTTACATCTTCTTCAATGGCTTTACGCCAGGAGACCACTATGTTTCTTTTATCGCGGTCAAACTCGATTATCTTGCAGGGGACGCTTTTATCTATAACGCTGTCAAGGTTCTTTACCATAGGTTACCCTACGAGAGAAGCAGGCATCACACCCTTGCTCCCGGAAATATCAACTATAACCCCGCCCCTGACTCTCTTTTCTATTATAGCGTCAATGACAAGTTCGTCCTCGTAGGCCTTGTAAAGCGTTTCCCAGCGGTGTTCCATTCTGGCCCGTTTGTGGGAGAGGACAGGAGGATGCTCGTAATTCCTGCTTTTCTTTACGATGAAGACTTCAACTTCGTCCCCAATTTTTATATCTTCACCCTCAAACTCATCCAGGGAGACTATACCCTCGGATTTATATCCGATATCAACGAGAGCAGTTCCTCCCCCGGTATCTATATCAATAACGGTTCCATTGACAACCCTGTTGCTCTGCTCCTGCTGGGCTTCTTCAACCTGCTTAACCACATCTTCCATACTGATCTTTTCTTCTGCCATTAACTATTTACCTTCCTTGTTTTTATTTACCTCTTCTCTTATTTTATTTTCAATACTGTCTACAGTTCCTATAGGAGTCGAGGCACCAGCTACTATACCAATTCTTTTTTTTCCAGTCAATCGGTCCGGGGATATCTCATCCGGAACCTCAATACAGTAAGCCTCAACCCTGCCGCTTACCGCTTCGTAAAGGCGCTTTGTATTGGAGCTGTTACGCCCGCCTGCGACGTAAAGAATATCAACTTTCCGGGCTATCTCCCTCACTTCGCTCTGCCTGCTGAGAGTCTCCTCGCATATAGTGTTATGTATCTTAAGAACCCGGGATTTCTTCAGGAGCTCCGAAACTATGCTGTAGAACTTCTCCACCCGGAACGTTGTCTGCACCAGCACACCGGCATCCGGAAACTCGTCAAGGGCGGCTGCCTCTCCGAGACTTGAGATTACCACAGCCTTGCCTCCGGCGCGCGAAACGATACCTTTTACTTCAGGATGCTCGGGAAGCCCTATTATAATTACTCGGCTGAACTCTTCACCCAGACCGCTGCATATACGCTGCGCGCGTTTTACTTTGGGACAGGTGGCGTCAACCAGATTAAACCCGCGGCAGCGGATTTCGGCCTCAAACTCGGCGGTTATACCGTGGCTTCTTATTAATACTGTATCGGTTTCTTCAAGACCCTTAATATCGTCAACGGGTATTATATTACTTTCTGCCAGCTTTTCAACCGCCTGAGGGTTATGGATAATCGGACCCAGGGTGTATACTGAGCCGTGTTTCCCGGCAGCGCGCCGGGCGGTCTCAACGGCTCTTGTAACCCCGGTGCAGAACCCGCAGTACTTTCCCCTTATAATCTCTCTTACCATAATTTAAAACCCCCTACGGGTAAGATTGCTGTAAATACCCTTATAGAACAAATTTTTAAGGTTATTTAATCAGGGTTTATCCCGGTATGCAAGCGAGACTATCTGCTGAACCACATCTTCAATCGAAAGGTTCGTAGAATCAATTATCACAGCATTTTTGGGCACCCGGAGCGGGGCGAGACCCCTGGACTCGTCAAGCATATCGCGTCTTTTTATCTTTTCCTCCAGGGAACCGAAATCAACATCTATACCCTTATCCTTAAGTTCCTGCCACCTCCTGCGCGCCCTCTCGGATATACCGGCATCAAGGTAAACCTTGAGATCCGCCCCGGGAAAGACTATGCTCCCCATATCCCTTCCTTCAAAGACCGTTCTTCCCAACTTCCCGGCCGAACTTCTCTGCAGCCTGGCCAGCTTATACCTTACCCCCGGGATAGCCGCAACAAGAGAGGTGTTCTCAGTAACCTGCGAACCGCGGATATCATCGGAAACTTCACGCCCGTTAAGAAATATAAGCATCTTTCCGTCTTCAAAATCAATCCTGATATCCATCTTCCCGGCAAGCTCCTCTATCTCCGGGACACTGTCAAACTCCACCGATGCTTCTATGACCCCCAGTGTTACGGCCCGGTACATAGCCCCTGTATCTACATACTTAAAACCCAGGCGCCGTGCAACGGTCCTGGCTATGGTGGTCTTACCGGCCCCGGCAGGGCCGTCAATAGTTATTATGTATTTATCTTTCAACCAGACCCTCCAGAAGTTCCAGAAACCCGGGGAAGGAGGTATCTATACAGGAAACATCGTCTATGAGAGTCTCGCC
>SLGR01000249.1 GCA_007136585.1 Candidatus Sumerlaeota bacterium
ATCCCGCTCGTAAGGTTATCATCCTTTCCGGGTATGAGAGTGCTGTATATCCTGGTAGGGCGGAGGAGTTCCCCGGATATATCCCGGAGCTCTTCGTCGGAGAATATCTTCCTGATAAGCGAGAACCCGTTGGAATGAACCCCGTCCGAGGGCCATCCTGCAAGGATATCGCCGCGGCTGACCCGGGACGGGGAGTACTCGTTTACGGAGAGCCCCACCGCGAACCCCGCCAGGTCGTACCCGGAGGTTCCGAAAAGACCGGGGAGCTCCGCCGTCTCCCCCCCTATAAGAACGCTCCCTGACTCATCCATACCCCGCCTTATCCCTTCCAGGACATTCCCGTAAACCTCTCCGTCAAGCGTGGAAGAGGCAAAGTAGTCAAGAAAAAAAAGCGGGCGGGCACCGGAGGCTATAAGATCGTTTATGCTCATAGCAACAAGGTCTATCCCCGCGCATATATGGCCAGAAGGAGAGGTGAGAAGTTTCAGCTTGGTCCCCACCCCGTCGCAGGTCGCGGCAAGGCGCACCCCGTTTACCTCAAAGGTGCCGGCGTACCCGCCTATACCCGGAAACTTTTCCTTTACCTTCTCCAGGAGACTCTCGGCCTTCTCGACATCCACCCCGCTTTTTTTGTACAGGTTCATCCCAGGCGCCTCCCCGCTTCTTCCATAACCTCTTCCAGGGCCGGGGTATCAAACCACTCTTTTCCCGTAATCGCGTTGGCAGCGGATGTGTATACCCGTGATATTATCTCTATGAGCTCCTCCTCCATCTCCGGGGGCTCCGGAACGCGGTCTCTCCAACCGGGGCCGTACCTGCTCTTCGCCTCGGAGATCCGGCTGTACCACCCGGTCTTCCTGTAGTATTTCCTGGCCAGTTCCTTGCTCACGCTCATCCCGCGGAACCTGAACCGGCACTCGTCGGGGGTCCCGGCCACGTCCACTATGCTTATCTCTCTTTCCGGGTCAAAAGCAAGCTCAATCTTGCCGTCAACATTCTCCAGCGAGGCCCCGGAGGCGGCGCGGGTGATTATACCGTTTACCTGCTCAAGGACTTCCCTGATCCGGGAAACCTCGTCTTCTGAGAGGGCCCCCATCCGGGCGGCCTCCTCCCAGGTTACGTACCTGTCGGTATCTTCAAGCTTGGTGGAGACGTCCCAGAAAGGCTTCTCAAGCAAACTCCCCGGCTCCGGGACCGAATCAAACCCTAAATCCCGGGGGGAGAGGGACCCCTTCTCCAGGCGCCTGAAAACGCTTGAACCTTCAGGGAGAGAGTTCCTGTAGATCACCTCAAGAGGTATGAGAAAATTCCCACTCAGATCCTTATAGGCCGAGTAATCGTACCCGCCTCCGGTTCTCTCGGGGCGGATAACCCTGTAAATATCCACTTCCATACTTGCGGAAGGCTCCTTCAGCGCGCCGAGGCGTTTGACCTCCCCCTCTTCCAGAAGGCCCCTGTAATGCGTTTTAAGCCCCGCTTCCTCAAAAAGCTCAAAGAAATAGGCCCCCATCACTGCCAGGGCCCTCCCCTTATCCCTTATCTCCTGGGGCATCCCTCCCCAGTCAAAGACCGAGTACCTGTCCGAGAACTCAAATACGCCCCGACCCGGCTCCGCGCCCGAAGGGTTCTTTATAACTTTAAGGTCTTTTACGCTACCCATTTAACTGACCCTGTTATCCGACTCTTCGGCTTCCCGGCGCATTGAGCCCATATACGCCTCTATCTTTTCCCTGATAGAGGGGTTTCCGAGAGCCAGTATCTTTGCCGCTGCCAGGGCGGCCTGCTCCGCTCCGATGACAGTCATCGGGCAGACCCCGCTCGGCATTGAGAGGGAGGAGAGTATATCCATCCCTCCGAACTTTGAGCTTACGGGAGGGGCGGCTATGACCGGCCGGACCGTATTTGCGGCGGTAAACCCGCTGAGTGCGTTACTCCGCCCGGCTACCGTTATAAAAACACACTCTCTCTCCGATGCCTCCCTTATTATCCCGAGAGCCTTCTCCGGGGTCTTATGGGCCGAAGCCACCCTTACGGAAAACTCAACCCCCAGCTTCTCCAGCACCTCCTTCATCTCATCGGCTATACCCGAATCCCGGGCGGAGCCTAGAATAATTACTGCTTCCGGCACGACTTATACCTCCCTTTCCCTATATCCCTGCGAAAATGTTTTCCCCTGAAACTTACGGCATCCGCACCCCGGTAGGCCTTCTCCCGGGCCTCCTCCAGGGTGCTTCCAAGAGCGGCCACGTTAAGGACGCGCCCGCCGGCGGTAAAATACCTCCCGTCGTCAAACCTTGTCCCGGAGTGAAAAAGCATCAGATCCCCGGGTATCTTCTCCTTATCAATATATATCGGAAACCCTGTCTCGTAGCTCCCGGGATACCCTCCGGAGGCAAGGACCACATCAACGCAGGCCCCCTCCCGGAATTTAAGCCGGGGAGCTTCCCCTTCCATTATCCCGAGAGCCGAGACCAGAAGATCGCTCTCCATAAGGGGAAGCACCGCCTGGGCCTCAGGGTCCCCCAGGCGGACGTTAAACTCAAGAACCCGCGGACCCGAAGGGGTCAGGATAAGCCCTATGTAAAGAATCCCGGTATAGTTTATTCCTCTTTCAAGGAGCTCCCCGGCAAGGGGAGAGAGGATACGTTTCTCAACCTCCCGGAGGAACTCTCCCTCCGCGGGAAAGACCGGGGCAAAGGCCCCCATCCCCCCGGTATTGGGGCCCCTGTCCCCGTCATAAACCGGCTTATGGTCACGGGAAACCGGAAAGAAGCTCCAGTCATTGCCGTTTACCATGGCAAGAACTGAGACCTCGTCGCCTTCAAGGCGCTCCTCAATTATAACCCTGCTCCCGGCCTCCCCCCGCGTCTTCTTTCGCATAAGCCCTTCCACAGCCGAGAGGGCCTCGGAGCGTGACCCGGGGAGGACCACCCCTTTCCCGCCGCAGAGCCCGTCCGCTTTTATCACAATCTTAAGCGGGTCGGTTTTTCTGAGATAATCAAGGGCCTCCGGAGCCGAATCAAAGGATTCCCAGGAAGGGGTGGGTATCCCTGCCGCGTCCATTACCTCTTTGGCGAATGATTTGGAGGACTCAAGGCGCGCCGCCTCCCTGCAGGGGCCGAAAACCCTTACCCCTTCCGAACTCAGGGTGTCGGTTATCCCGGCGGCCAGGGGGGCCTCCGGACCCACGAAGACCATACCTATATCTTTCCCGGCGGCAAACGCGGCGATTTCCCTGAACCCGGCCATACTTCCGGTCACACGGGCCGCGCGGGATATCGCATCGCTCCCCGGCATACAGTATATATCCCCGCACTCTTCGGAAGAGGCGAGTTTCCAGGCAAGGGCGTGCTCCCGCCCCCCGGAGCCTATAACCAGGATGTTAAGTTTCTTCTTCACATTCCCTTCCCAGGGGATATTTATTATTGAAGCAGGAAAGACAGTAATCCTTCCCTCCGCACGCCCTGAGAAGCCCTTCCATTGAAAGGAAGGAGAGGCTGTCCACTCCCAGGTACCCGCGCATCTTTCCGGCGCTCATCCGGTTTGCCAGGAGCCGGGATGAGTCCGGGGTGTCTATCCCGTAGCGGCAGCTGTGAATTATGGGAGGGGAGGTTATCAGAAGATGCACCTGGCTTGCCCCGGCATCCCTTATAAGTTTCACCAGTTTCCTGGAGGTTGTTCCCCTTACAATTGAATCGTCCACAACCGCGACCCTCCTGCCCTTTACCGCTCCCCGGATGGGGGTATGTTTTATCATTACCCTGAGGTCCCTTATATGCTGGTGGGGCTCTATGAAAGTCCTCCCTATGTAATGGTTCCTCATAAACCCGAACTCCAGCGGAAGCCCGCTCTCCCTGGCGTACCCCAGGGCCTGGATATTAGCCGAATCCGGGACGGGCATCACCATATCGGCCTCAACGGGACGCTCCGAGGCAAGCTGCCTGCCCATATTCAGCCGGGTCTCATAGACGCTCTTAGAGAAGACATCGGAGTCCGGGCGGGAAAAATAGATAAGTTCAAAGATACAGGGGGAGGGGGTATGTTTCTCAAGGGGGATGCTCTTTATCCCCTCAGCCGAGACCGAGACCATCTCCCCCGGCTCTATATCCCTTACGAACCGGGCCCCGGTGATATCAAAGGCGCACGATTCGGAGGAAAAAAAGAGAGCCCCGTCCTTCTCACCCATCGAGAGGGGCCTGAACCCGTACCCGTCCCGCACGGCTATAATCCTGTCCGGAAAGAAAAGAAGAACCGAGAAGGCTCCCCTGAGAGTGTTGAGAACACCTCTAAGACGCTCCTCCCAGCTCCCCTTGCGCCTGGCCATCATCTTGACTATAAGCTCTATATCGGTAGAGGTGGAGAATATCATCCCCTCGTCCTCAAGTTTTTTACGCCAGTTTTCGGCCGAAGGGATGCTCCCGTTATGGGCCGCGGCTATGGGCGAGTTCCTGTACCGCATCACAAGCGGCTGCGCATCCTCCGGAGCGCACCCGCCCCCGGTTGAGTATCTCACGTGCCCTATGGCCGAGTTTCCCTTTAATTCCGCAAGGGAGTCCGCGGAGAAGACATCGTTAACAAGGCCGGGACCCTTTCTTACCTGAAACTCATCCCCGGATCCGGATCCGGATACTATACCCGCGCTCTCCTGCCCCCGGTGCTGCAGGGAAAAAAGTCCCAGGTACACGGCCTCGGCCGCGTTTTCCAGGTTCCAGGCTCCGAATATACCGCAGTATTCTCTCCGCATAATATTATGCTCTAAACTCCCTTTTCATTCCTTCAGCCGGGCCCAGGGCCCGCAATATAATAAAGAGCGGGAAGGAGGTTGTCAATACCGGGGAAGCTCTACTTCCATCCTATGGTCCCGGAAGGGTTATCCGTTTAGCCCTGATGAGCTCTTCCGCCTCTCCCGTTATTATCGCAGAGTACGGGTATTAGAGGCGACGGGATCTACAACGGCTCTTATTCAACCCGCGGTAGGGTTATCCCCTTCTGCCCCTGGTACTTTCCGCCGCGGTCCGAGTATGTGACCCGGCACTTCCGGCTGCTCCGGAAAAAAAGGACCTGGGCTATACCCTCGTTAGAGTATATCCTGGCGGGAAGGGGCGCGGTATTTGATATCTCCAGGGTCACGTGCCCCTCCCATCCGGGTTCAAAAGGGGTCACGTTCACTATTATCCCGCACCGGGCGTACGTGGACTTCCCCACGCATACGGCTATGACATCCGGGGGCATCCTGAAATACTCTACCGTCCTGGCCAGGGCAAATGAGTTGGGAGGGATAAGCACGTGCTCCTTCCCTTTTACAAGGACAAAGGACCTCCTGTCGAAATCCTTGGGGTCGACGGTCGCGCAGTTTATATCCGTAAAGACTTTAAACTCGTCGGCGACCCGGATATCGTAACCGTATGAGGATAACCCGTAGGATATAACCCCTCCGGAGGCCTGCCTGCCGGAGAAGGGTTCTATCATACCCTTCTCCCGGGCCATCTTCTCTATCCAGGTATCGGGCTGTATCATTATTTACCCATCCCCAGGCTCTGGGCCCTCTGGTATATCTTTCCTTCTTTCTTTATCTCGGGGGCTATTATAAGGGTGCTTTTCTCGTGAAACTCCTTTACGCTTGAGGCCCCGCAGCTGGACATAGAGAGCCTTATGGCCCCGGCAAGGTTCTGGGTCCCGTCGTCGGTCTTGGCCGGGCCGAAGAGTATCTCCTCCAGCCCCCCCATTATCCCTACCCGTATCCTGGTACCCCGCGGAAGGTAGGGGTGCGGGAGCGCCATCCCCCAGTGGTAACCCCTGCCGGGGGCTTCCTTGGCCCGGGCGAAGGTATTGCCCAGCATAACCATATCCGCCCCGGAAGCGAAGGCCTTGCATATATCCGCCCCCACGGTCATACCCCCGTCCGTTATTATAGAGACATACCGTCCGGTCTCCTTATGGTACCTGTCCCGGGCCCGGGCGCAGTTCATTGTAGCGGTAACCTGGGGGACCCCTATCCCCAGCACCCCCCTTGTTGTGCAGGCGGCCCCGGGGCCGACCCCCACAAGGACCGCCGAGGCTCCGGCCTCCATCAGGTCGTAGGCAACCTCCCCGGTCACGCAGTTTCCCAGTATAACCGGGATCCCCATATCCTTTATGAACTTATCCAGCTCAAGAGGAGTGTACCTTGTAGATGTATGCCTGACAGTAAGAACAGTTGCCTGCACGCAGAATATATCCGCCCCGGCCTCCCGGGAGACAGGGCCCAGCCTGCCGGCGCTCAAAGGGGTGGAAGATACGCATACCGGTCCCCCCTTCTCCTTTATGGAGCTTACGACTTCCGCCACAAGCTTCTCTTTCACCGGAGCCTTGTATATCTTCTGAAGAAGGGGTGTAACCTCCTCGCGGGGAACCGATATTATCTCCTGAAGGACCTCGGCGGGGTTCTCGTACCTTGTGTAAACCCCCTCAAGGTTAAGAACCGCAACCCCTCCCAGACTGCCCATAACAGCCGCAAACCCCGGATCCACCACCCCGTCCATCGCGCTGGCCAGTATAGGAAGCTCCAGCTTCACACCGCCTATGGCAGCGCTTATATCTATATCCTCGGGATCCGCTGTCTCCCTCCCCGGAACTATCGCCACTTCGTCAAAACCGTAAGCTCTCTCCATCATTCATCCCCTTTTCTTCTTATGACCTTCTCTTCTTCGTCAATACTGAAATCGCAAAAACACTCCGGAACCTTCTCCCGGAGTATCCGCAGTATCTCAATAAACACCTCCCGGATCTCCCGCTGAGCCCTGGGGCCGCCCCGGAGCTCTATCATATGCCTGAGCTGCCTGAAGTTGGCGGTAAGGACTATCTCTGTCCGGCATCCGTTGGGGAGAAGGTACCTGGCCTCCTCTCTCGGAATACCCATTTTGACCAGCTCCGAGTAGGCCTCGGATATCCTCTCCATTGTTTTCCTGTAAAGACCGGAGGCCTCGCTGCTTACCGAGACTGAACCCGGCTCCACATACTTAAACCCCTTCTCGCTTACGTACCTCTGGGAGCGCTGCGAAAACGAGCAGAGCCTGTGCCTGACCAGCTGGTGCGTGCAGGAGCGGCTCACTCCGCTTAAGCGGAAACCGGCGGAGGCGTGCTCCAGGACCGAAAGGTGCCCGGCCCTGATAATCCTGCGGATAAACTCCCCGGCGGACCCGGGGCCCATATTTTCAAAAGACATATAGCAGGTTCTCCCCGCCTCCTCTATTACCCTTGCCGCGGCGGGCGTTAGAGAAATAAGCTCCACCTTCATCCGTACCCCCTTTTTAAAACCCTGAACCCCGCGCACTCAAGGCGCGCGGATATCCCTTCCGCCTCCTCCTCCCCCAGGGGGGAGAGGCTCCTCATCCAGGGCTCCGCGGCGTTCTCAGGCCTGTACCGCTGAAGCGCCCAGCGGGCCCCTCCGGGAAGTTTCCCGGCATTATAAAAAAGATCCTCCGGATCCGCCACCCCCGGGACAAGGGTTGTCCGGAACTCGTACTCTCTCCCGGATTTTTCAAGAATATCTATACTCATTAAGACACCCTCAAGGGCCCCGGCCGACCCCGTAGCCGTCCGGTACCTGTCTTTCCTCAAGGCGGTTTTTATATCCAGGGCAACATACTCCGCAAGCTCCCGGTCAAGCACCCGCTCAAGCAACCCGGGGCTGAACCCTCCCGTATCAAGTTTCACCCCAAGTCCAAGTTCCCTGAAAGACTCAAGGACCCCGATTATATCTTCCCTGAAAAGAGGCTCCCCCCCTGTTACCACTATGCCGTCTATCCATTTCCGCGCTGATTGAAGGGTCTCGCGAATCTCCGCGAAGGGAATGCCGGGGATTTCGTTCAGGAGACCGGGGTTCTGGCAGAAAGGACAGCGCCAGGGACACCCGGAGATAAAGACCACAGCCGCGACCCTGCCCTCCCAGTCCGAGAGAGAGGTCTTCCGGAGACCGGCTATTCTGCCCCCTTTAAGCTCCATTATCCCGAATTTAAGTTAAGCGCCTATGAACCGCGTCCGGGTGAAAACCCTTACTGAAAGAGCGCCAGCTGCCCTTCGCCGCCTCTTCCCGACGCCGGTACCGGTTCCGGATCCTTTTTAGGCTCCCTGGGCATTTTAAAGAGCTTTCTCTCCGAGAACTCCCGGCGCTTTCCGCTGTTCCAGCTGGAGACGGGTCTGTAATACCCCACAACGCGGCTGTAGACCTCGCAGGGTTCGGCACACTCAGGACACTCCTGATGCTCTCCCCTGAAGTACCCGTGACCGGGACATACGCTGTACGTGGGGGTAAGGGTAAAGTAGGGTATATGGGAGAGCCCGGCGACCTTCTTTATAAGGTTGCGGCAGGAGTCCGGGGATATTGATTTCTCTCCCATAAATATATGAAAGACCGTTCCGCCGGTATAAAGGCTCTGAAGATCCTGCTGGTGTTCTATCGCATCAATAACATCATCCGTGTGGGATACAGGCAGCTGGGTGGAGTTTGTGTAGTAGGGGGTCTCCCTGTCCCCCGCGGTTACGATATCGGGAAACCGTTTCCTGTCCAGGCGGGCCAGGCGGTACGAGGTCCCCTCAGCAGGGGTCGCCTCAAGGTTGTATATATGCCCTGTGGATTTCTGGTACTCCACAAGCCGCTCCCTTATATAAGCAAGCACCTCTGCGGCAAACTCCTTCCCTTCGGGAGAAGCTATATCGCGTCCGAGAAAATTCAGGCAGCTCTCGTTCATCCCCACAATCCCTATGGTGGAGAAATGACTGTCAAAACTTCCGAGGTACCTTTTTGACCACGGGAGCAGCCCCGCTTCCATATTCCGGGAGACCTCTCTCCTTTTTATCTCAAGCGACTCTTTGGCAAGGTAGAGAAGTTCGTCCAGGTGCGCATAGTACTCTTTTTTATTTGTGCTCCTGTACCCTATACTGGGGAGGTTCAGGGTGACCACCCCTATGCTCCCGGTCTTCTCTCCCGAACCGAAAAGCCCCCCTGTCTTCTTCTTAAGTTCCCTTATATCAAGCTGCAGGCGGCAGCACATGCTCCTTACGTCGCCCGGGTTCAGGTCGCTGTTTATGAAGTTCTGAAAATAGGGGATCCCGTATTTCGCGGTAATATCGAAAAGAAGATCCGATATTTCGCTATCCCAGTCAAAATCCCTGGTTATGTTGTAGGTGGGTATCGGAAAGGTAAAGACCCTGCCGTTCATATCCCCCTCAAGCATTACTTCCAGGAAGGCCCTGTTTATCATATCCATCTGCTCCTGGAAATCCGAGTAGGTCTCTCCCTTTACCATCTCTCCCCCAACTATTACCGGCTGGTCCTTCATATCCTCCGGGGGTGAAAGGTCAAAAGTAATATTTGTAAACGGAACCTGGTTCCCCCATCTGCTCGTCGCGTTTATGGCAAAGACAAACTCCTGTATCCCCTGTTTTATCTGCTTGTATGAAAGGTTATCCTTACCCGCAAGGGGGGCAAGGTAGGTATCAAAGGAAGAGAAGGCCTGGGCCCCGGCCCACTCATTCTGCAGAGTGCCCAGAAAATTTACTATCTGACCCAGCGCGGCGTTGAAATGCCTGGCGGGTTTCGCAGAGATCCTGCCCCTTACCCCGTTGAACCCCTCGTAGAGAAGCTGCCCCAGGGACCACCCGGCGCAGTACCCCCCGAATGACCCCACAGAGAGATCGTGTATATGTATATCCCCCTGGCGGTGGGCCTTTGATATCTCCGGAGGATAGTTATGGCTGAGGGTGTACTCGGCTATGACCGAACCCGAGATGTACTCCTGCATCGCAGAAAGTGAGTAGGAGACGTTTGAGTTTTCCTGGACCCTCCAGTCCTGCCTCCCCATATAGGCCTCCACCAGCCCCCTTATCTTATCCGAGAAAGCGCTCATCTGACGCATCTCGTCGCGGTGATGCCGGTGAAGTATGTAGTTCTTTGCCGCTTCCGCGAGGTCATCTTCTATAAGCGTCTGTTCAACAGCGTCCTGGACATCCTCCACCGAGGGGACCGTATACCCGAACTTCTTTTTCAGATGATGCTCTACCTCCCCGGTGATTTTCCGGGCGGTCTTCTCATCCCGGTGGTCTTCCATCGCCCCCAGGATCGCCCGGGTTATCTTCTCAGGCACAAAATCAACCGTATCACCGTTCCTCTTTTTAACAGACTGCAGAAATTTCCTGGCCATTTAATATCCCTCCCGCGCCGCTTTGCAGGCGACTTTCACTTCATAATAATATACTGCAATAAAAACTCTGGATTACTGGAAGTTTTTCCCAGACTGAGACCCTTCAGGCAGGTAAGATGTAAACATTTACATGATAATCTTTTACCGTAGTTTATCATGTCTTTGATTTTAGGAATGAAGGCCCTGGCTTGTCAAGGTCGAAGGGGTCTTTATCGTCTTACACATACCCGGATCTGCCCCAACGCGGGGCGAAGGCGGGGCCTTCTAACCTGACGATAACCTGCCGGCGAACGGGCTATACGCCGGCAACCTCCCCATAGAAAGTGTCCTTTATCCAAAACCGGGAAATCCCTGTTTTCCTCAAACAGGGTTAGAACCTTGACAAAGAAGAAGTTACTTTTTAATATCTCAGCGGTTAAGAAAAATGAGAGCATCCAAAAACTGCTTTTTTGTATTGACTGCGAAAAATATGACTCCCGCGCCGGGGCCAGCGCCCCGGTTTTTCTTAAACTCCGGGGAACTTCAAATGAGGATAAAATGACCGAATCAAAACTCATAATGGACAGCCGGGAACTGGAGAGGAAACTGAACCGCCTCTCTACAGAAATCGTTGATGAAACCCGGGGCGGGGATAACCTGGCCCTTATAGGCATACGCACCATGGGGGCCCACCTGGCGGAAAGGATAAAGAAGAAAACAGATGCCATCCTTTCAACCAAGATCCCCCTGGGAATTCTTGATATAACCCTTTACAGGGACGATTTTTCAAGGCAACCCGTATCCCTTGCCATTAAAGAAACCATAATAGATTTTGACCTGACCGGAAAACATATAGTTCTTATTGATGACGTCCTCTGGTCAGGGCGCACGGTCAGGGCGGCCCTGGATCATATAATGGATTACGGGCGCCCTTCGGTTATCCGCCTGGCCGTTCTTATAGACAGGGGCGGAAGAGAGCTTCCCATAGAACCGACCTTCACCGGAGCCAGGGTGGAGGTAAGGGAAGAGGAATGGATAGAGCTCCGGCTCAGGGAAACCGGAAGCGGCAGAGACGAGGTCCTGTTGAAAAAAGGGAAGAAACCGGGAAACTCCCGGAAAAAGAAATGATAGGAGGCAAAAAGGACCTTCTCGGGCTTGAGTACCTCTCCCGGCAGGAGATAGAGCTTATTCTTAAAACCGCAAAACCTATGAAGGAGCTCTTTACAAGGACAGTAAAGAAAGCCCCCGCCTTAAGAGGAAAAACCGTTGTAAACCTCTTTTACGAACCTTCCACAAGGACCCGGGTCTCGTTTGAACTTGCCGCCAAACGCCTCAGCGCCGATACCGTCAATATAAGCACCAGCGCCTCCTCGGTAGTAAAAGGGGAAAGCCTCATAGATACCGCAAAGACCATTCAGGCCCTGGGGGCCGATACGGTCATAATGAGGCACCCGTACTCCGGGGCCCCCGAGCTGATGAGCCGGCATATCTCCTGCTCGGTCATAAACGCGGGCGACGGAACGCACGAACACCCCACCCAGGGGCTCCTTGACCTTTTCACCATAATGGAGGAAAAAGGAAGGCTTGAGGGGCTGAAAGTCGGCATAGCCGGGGATATACTTCACTCAAGGGTGGCCCGGTCGAATATTTGGGGACTGATAAAGACCGGGGCCGAGGTGTGCGTAATAGCCCCGGCGACCCTCATCCCTCCCCGGATACAGGAACTGGGGGTGGGGGTTTACAACAGGATTGAAGATATAATACCCGAGCTTGATGTTATAAATATCCTCAGGATACAGAAAGAGCGCCAGAAAGAGCTCCTCTTTCCCAGCCTGGGAGAGTACAGTTTCGTATTCGGGATAGACTCGGATAAGCTCAGAAAATCCAAAAAAGATCTTCTGATAATGCACCCCGGACCTATGAACAGGGGCGTGGAGGTCTCTTCCACCGTGGCCGATTCCCCCGCCTCGGCTGTAAGCCGCCAGGTTACAAACGGCGTAGCGGTAAGGATGGCGGTACTTTACCTTTTATCCGGAGGAGCGGAGAATGAAGATGCTTCTTAAAGGAGGGATACTTACAGACCCGGCTTCCGGAACCGAGCTGAAAACCGATATCCTCATAAAAGGGAAGCGCGTAGAAAGGATAGGGAAAAACCTTAAATCCCCTGGAAAGACATTTGATATCCGGGGGAAGAGAGTTCTTCCGGGGTTCATTGACCTGCACACCCACTTAAGGGAACCCGGCAGGGAGGATACCGAGACCATAGCCAGCGGGACAAAAGCGGGGGCAAAGGGAGGTTTCACCACCCTATGCTCAATGCCCAACACCGACCCCCCGGTTGACTCCGTATCCGGGGTGAAATACATACTTACAACCTGCGCCCAGGAGGGGAAGATACGTGTCCTTCCCGCCGGCTGTATCACAAAGAACCGGGGCGGGAGCGAGTTGACGGAGGTGGGGAAGATGTCCAGCGCCGGGATAGTGGCTGTTTCGGATGACGGCAGCCCCGTAATGAACTCGCTTGTAATGAGACGGGCTATGGAGTACGCGGGAATGTTCGGGATCCCCGTTATCTCCCACTGTGAGGATATTGACCTGAGCCGCGAAGGGATGATGAACGAGGGGCTCCTCTCAACAATGATGGGTCTCAGGGGAATACCCTGCCAGGCGGAGACGGTTATGGCCGCGCGGGATATCGCCTTGGCTGAGCTTACAGGGTGCCGGCTGCATATAGCCCACGTCTCGGCGGAGAGAACGGCTGCGCTCATAAGGGACGCCAAGAAAAGAGGTATCCCTGTCACCGCCGAGGTTACCCCGCACCACCTTACTCTTACGGAAACCAGCCTGAAGGGGTATGACACCAACTTCAAGGTCAACCCCCCGCTGCGTAGCGAAAAAGACAGAAAAGCTCTCCTGAAATATCTTAAGGACGGGACTATAGACTGCGTTGCCACCGACCACGCCCCCCACCTGGATACGGAAAAGGCCAGGGAGTTCTACCTGGCCCCGTTCGGGGTAACAGGACTTGAGACCGCTTTTGCCGTACTCTTCACGTATCTGGTTGAAAAGAAAAAACTGCATCTAATCAGCCTTGCCGAAAAGATGACCCTTGGGCCGGCCAGAGTGCTCGGAAGGGATGGGCTGGGCAGGATCAGCCCCGGCGGAGAAGCCGATATTACCGTAATAGATACTTACACTGAAAAAACAATAACAGAGGATTTCTTCCTTTCAAAATCAAGAAACTCGCCCTACCTGGGTAAAAAGTTAAAGGGGTTCCCTGTCCTTACCCTTTACGGCGGCCGGGTCGCCTTCAAGGATAATGAACACCTTTCATAGGAAAGCCCCAATCCTTGAGAACAGGGAGCTGGGACCGGATATACTCTTAATGAGTGTAGAGGCCGGAGATATCGCCTCCGGGGTTTACCCCGGGCAGTTCATACACGCCGAGGCGCCCGGGCGGAGTCTGCGCAGGGCTTTCAGCGTATTTTCCGTCTCCGGAGATTCCCTTTCCATTATTTACAGGGTCCGCGGAAAAGGGACCCGGGCCATAAGCGCCCTGGGAAAGGGGGGTATACTGGATATCCTGGGCCCTCTCGGGAAAGGGTTCCCCCGCCCCGGGGAAAACCCGCTCTTCCTGGCAGGGGGGCTGGGCGCGGCCCCGCTGGGATTTCTCGCCTCGAAAACTTCCGGGGGGGTATTCCTGTACGGCGCGGAGCGGGAGTGCGATTTCATACCCGAAGAGCTTCTTAATATACCCGGACATACCCTTATCCGGGTATGCCGGGGCTCCTCCGGGGAAACCGTCACCGATATACTCCCGGAATACCTGAACGGGGCCGGGGCCCTTTACGCGGCCGGACCGACGGCTATGCTTAAAAAGGCGGCCGGGGTAAGCCGCGGTAAGCTGAAAACCTTTGTTTCCTGGGAGGAGACGCTGGGGTGCGGGACAGGGCTCTGCATGGGGTGCGCCGTTAAGACCCTCTCCGGCTATAAAATGACCTGCAGCGACGGGCCGGTTTTTGACGCGGAAGAGATAGACTGGGATGCCTGCTGAGTTTGCCTCATTAAAACTTAAGAACCCCTTTATGGCGGCAAGCGGATGTTTCGGTTACGGCTGGGAATCGGCCGGGACCTTCGGCGAACCCACTCTGGGCGCCGTCGTCACAAAGACCGTAACCCCCGAACCCGTAGAAGGAAACCCGCCCCCCAGGATATTTGAGACCGAGTCCGGGATAGTAAACAGGATCGGGCTTCAGAACTGCGGAGTCAGGGAATTTATTGAGAGGCACCTTCCCCGGCTCAGCTCCCTTTCCCTGCCTTACATCATAAGTATTTATTCTTTTTCCCGTAAAGGGTGGGGGCCCCTGGCCGGCAGGGTTTCGGAAACCGGAGCGGCGGCCCTTGAGCTCAACCTCTCCTGCCCCAACCTCAAGGGAAAGAGGTTCACCCTTGACAGTGAGGGGTGCGCCCTTGCTTTGGAAGCTGTAAAACAGGCCACGAACCTGCCTCTCCTGGCCAAGATAAACGCATACGATGCTCCGGTGGAGTTATCCTGCGCGCTGGCGGAGGCCGGGGCCGATGCGGTGGTATGTTCCAATACCCTTCCGGCGGCGGTTATCAAAAACGGGGTTTATTTTGAAGGCGGCCTCTCCGGTCCTGCGATAAAACCCGTGGTCCTGAAAGCGGTAAAGGCCATAACCTCTGAACTCCGGATACCCGTGGCGGCCTGCGGGGGGATAAGCTCCCTGGAAGATGTGCGAGAGTACAGCCAGGCCGGGGCGAAGGCTTTCCAGCTGGGCTCGGCGCTTCTTAAAAACCCGAGGGCGGCGGAGAAGATACTCCGGCAGAGCCGGGAGGATAAGCAAAATGGCTGAACTTATAGTGGCCCTTGATTTCCCGTCCCTTTCCCGTGCTGCCGAAATGGTTGATACTCTCCGTAAAGAGGTAAGTTTCTTTAAGGTGGGGCTGGAGCTCTTCACCCGGTGCGGCCCCGATGCGGTAAAGATGGTCAGAGACAGAGGGTGTGATGTTTTTCTTGATCTCAAGATACACGATATCCCAAATACCGCCGCCGGGGCCGTAAGGTCCGCGGCAAACCTGGGATGCCGTTCGCTCACGATACATGCGGCATCAGGGAGAGAGGCCCTTAAAGCGGCCGCCGGGGCGCGGGAAAGCGGGGCTCCGCTTCTTTGGGGTGTGACCCTCCTTTCCAGTATTGACGGGGGTGACGGATCTGAGCTTGCCGCGCTGGCCTTTGAGGCGGGGCTTGACGGGGTCATAGCCTCCGGCGAGGGGGTTGTATCCGTAAAAAAATCCTTCCCACGGCTACAGATAATAACCCCCGGGATCAGACCCCGGGGCGGGGATGCCGATGATCAGAAAAGGGTGCTTACCCCGGCCCAGGCGGTAAGAGCCGGAGCGGATTTTCTGGTAGTCGGAAGACCCGTCACAAGAGCCGGGGACCCCGCCGCTGCGGCTGCCCTGATAAAAGAGGAGGCGTCCCGGATATGAAAGACCCGCGAAAAACCTTTATGGATGCGGGAGCCCTGAAGGAGGGGCATTTCCTTCTTGCAAGCGGGAAACATTCCGGATATTATTTCCAGGCCCAATCCGCCCTCCAGCACCCCTCAGTCGCCCGGGAAACAGGAAAGGCCCTGGCGGAGTTTTGGAAGAACGAGGAAATAGAGACGGTTGTATCCCTTGCCGTAGGGGGCGTACTCCTAGGGCACGAGACAGCAAAAGCCCTGGAAACGCGCCACATCTTCGCGGAACGGAAAAAAGGGGAGATGGGGTTTCACCGGGGGTTCTCCGTAAGACCCGGGGAGAGGGTTCTGATAGTTGAAGATGTGATAACAACGGGTGGAAGCGTGCGGGAAGTAATCGGAAAACTGGAGAGCTCCGGCGCGGATATAAAAGGTATAGCCGCTCTCTTAAAACGCGGAAAAGCGGAGTTTAAGCACCCCCTGAGAGCCCTTATGGAGGCGGAGTGGGAGGCCTACGACCCTTCAGGGTGCCCGTTATGCCTCAAGAGGCTACCGCTTTCAACCCCCGGGACAAAACAGTTCTCTTAACCAAAGTTCCGCGACAAAAGACATTACGAGAAAATATGCAAAATACACTTGCGAAACAGACCGCAAATGAAACTAACTCAATAAGCATTATGTTTGATCCCCAATACCTCTTTAAGTATGGTATTTGCTATATTCTCCGCCATGAGTCTGTTGCCCCTGTCCGTACAGTGCCCGAAATCTCCGGCGAAATTATCAATAAAGTAATCCGAGTAGCTTCCTTCCCGCAGGGCATCCCTGAAAAGTTTCTCATTATCAACGAAAATAATATTTTCGTCATCACCCTCAAAGATTTTTTTCAGAGGGACTATACTGCGCATAGGGTACTGAACAGCTATATGAGCAATATTACGGCTTTCTAATATTTCACGGAGCTCCAAATAATTTCTCTGCGTCTTAAAAGCAACATATTTATTTGGTTTAGGCGCAATTGCTACAGCTTTTTCATAATACCTTTCAGCTGCCTCATAATTACCCTTTCTCATATAACTACGGGCCATTTTCCCATAACTGTGGAAAAATTCAGGGTTTATCTCAACGGCTTTTTTAAATGACGCTATGGCTTCATCATCGTTTCCCATTTTAAACCAGGCCTGCCCCAAAAGGTGATTATTCCAGTAATTATCAGGATTGTATTTCACGGCTTTTAAAGTATATGAGAAAAATTTCTCGTATTCACCGTGGTATTCAAACTGGTCCAAAACAATCAGCGCTAATCCGATATACGCACTGCAACAAGCTTCGTTTATAGATATTGCCTGTTTATAATATTGTCAAGGGTCATGAGTATTCCCCACTTTTTAGGCCTTAGGGTCACGAGTATTCCCCAGTTTTTTGCATGTTAGGGTAATTAGTATTCCCCAGCATAACCACCCTCAGGGTAATTAAGATTCCCCACCCCGTTTTGTAACAAATCCAAGAGTTGTTAATATAACCTCCGGAGTTTAAACAGGAGGTAAAAATGGGGTACAAAAAAATGAGCAACGTTGATGTTTACGAAATCTTCAGGCGCTATCATAGCGGTCAAAATATTTCTGAAATATCCGTAATGGAACAACGTGACCGAAAAACAATCCGGCAGTATATACAAAAGCTGAACGATTTAGGATTTACCAAAGAGAAGCCGTTGCCGCAGAGAGAAGAATTATTTGCGGCAATTTCTACTATTCTTCCCAAAACAGAGAGGGCTAAAAATGCCTATGAAGAGCTTGAAGTTTTGACGGATAGATTTCGGGAGTTAATCCACGACAGGGAAGATGGAGTAAAACCTAAAACAGCCTTTAAGATATTAAAGAAACAAAACGATCTGAAATGCAGCTATGAGACATTCAAGAGATTTTCCCGGGATAAGAAATTAAAGAAAGAAAAACAGAAAGAAATGATCCGAATTGAGCTGCCGGCCGGCGAGGAAGCACAGCTTGATTATGGAAAAGTCGGACTGCATTATGACGCTAAATCCGGGAAGAAACGAGCTGTAAATGCATTCTGCATGGTATTATCGCACTGTCGCTTGCCG
Source organism: Candidatus Sumerlaeota bacterium (assembly GCA_007136585.1). GTDB lineage: Bacteria > CG03 > SLGR01 > SLGR01 > SLGR01 > SLGR01. The sequence continues at coordinate 17,745 of SLGR01000249.1, forward strand.
TTTTTTCAATTTACGTATACCCAGAAGCAGGATTCTTTTGTCAGCAGCATAATAGACGGTTTTGAATATTACGATGGAGTACCCGAACGTATTTCCATTGATAATTTAAAACAGGGGGTGATAAAGCCGGATTTATATGATCCGAAACTAAACCGGACGCTGTTGGAAATGGTGGAATACTATGGAGTTTTCATAGATCCGTGCAGAGTACAAAGGGCCACGGATAAAGGCAAAATTGAACGCCTGGTGTCGGTGGGCAGAGAACTGTTCCGGGAATTGAAGATATTGCATCCTGACGCAAGTCTGGAAGAGTTAAACAGGTTGGCCATAGAGTGGTGCCGCAAAGAATACGGGTTGAGAAAACATGGTACAACCGGGATTGAGCCGATGCTGGTTTATGAGAATATGGAAAGAGACAAATTAAAGAGATTGCCTGACGACAGATTTGAGCTCACCCAATGGAAACCTGTAACGGTGCATCCTG
>SLGR01000146.1 GCA_007136585.1 Candidatus Sumerlaeota bacterium
AGGGTTGAGGAGGTTGACTCGGACAATAAAACACTATCTGTTTCCGGAAAGAAGTTCCGGTATGACCGCCTTATTATCACTTCACCGCTTAAAGAGTTTATCCTCCGGGTGCTTAAGGATCCCGGTCCGCTGGCGGAGGAGGCTGAAAAGCTGAGGAGCAGCGCGCTTCTTAATGTTAACCTCGGGTGGGAAGGGGATCCTCCTTCCTCTTTACCCGGGGGGACCCACTGGGTCTATTTCCCACAGGAGGAGTATCTCTTTTACCGAGTGGGGTTTCCACCTGCGGTCTCGGAGCACCTGGCGCCGCCGGGGTCTTACTCCTGCTATACTGAGATATCTTTTAAGGAAGGATCCCTGCCCTCTCCGGAGGAGTATGAGGGATTGGAGGATAAGGTAATTCACCAGCTTACGGACCTGGGTATAATCCCACCCGGCGCCGTGATAAAAACCAGGCTCACCCTTAGAATAGATCCGGCATACGTTATATATGACAGGGCAAGACAGGGGGCCCTGGAAAAAATCAGGGCCGTGCTTGAGGAGAAAGATATATATATAGCCGGTCGTTACGGGGCCTGGGAGTACTCCACTATGGAGGATGCGATCGAGTGGGGCAGGGGTCTTGCCGAGAAGTGTCAATGCGCCGGGTAGTCCATATTATAACCAAACTTGAGCTTGGGGGAGCCCAGAAGAACACTCTCTATACCCTGGAGCACCTTGAGCCTGGTGTTACGGGGATACTTATCTGCGGCCCCGGGGGTATTCTGGATAAAGAGGCCCTCGGCTCCGGCCGCTACATAACACGGTTCTGTCCGTTTCTGGTTAGAGAGGTTAACCCTCTGCTGGACGCGGCCGCTCTGCTTTGGATATTCTTTTATCTTGCCGGGATAAAACCCGGGGTTATACACACCCATTCCTCAAAAGCCGGTATACTGGGAAGATGGGCCGCCTATTTTGCCGGAGTAAAGAGTGTCCTCCATACCTTTCACGGATTTGGGTTTACCCCTCTTCAGTCTCCCCCTGTAAGAAAAGCTTTCATTCTTCTTGAAAAGCTTACCGCTGGGATTACGGATATTCTCATAGCTGTTGCAGAGGCTAATGTAGATAAAGCCCTATCTCTCGGTATAGGTTCCCCCGCAAAGTACAGGGTCATAAGGAGCGGGATCGAGAGCGGGAAGTTTGAAAAAAAACTGGGAAATGATACTATAAGAAAAAGGTTCGGGATAAGTCCCCGGGTCCTTCTTGTCGGAAATATCTCGTGTTTTAAACCTCAGAAGGGACTTGAAGATTTTATAGAGGCCTGCAGGCGCCTGAGTCTTCTTGGAGATTACTCTTTCATCCTGGCGGGAGACGGCAGGCTCGGAAACAGGCTCCGGAAACAGGTTTATGACTCCGGGCTGGAGGGCCGGCTTTTTATGCCCGGATGGGTCGGAAATCCGGGTGAACTGATTCCGGAGCTTGATCTGATGCTTCATACCGCATACTTTGAAGGTCTTCCGAGAGTGCTCCTTGAGGCGATGGCCTCAGGGGTTCCTGTCGTATCCTCGAATGTGGACGGGGTTGCAGATGTAATAAGACACGGGGTAAACGGTTTTCTTGCTTCGCCGGGCGATATTGACAGTATGGTTAAATATTCACATAATCTTCTGAAAAACCCGGAGCTTAGGGCGAGAATGAGCCGGCAGCAGAGAAAAAGCTTCAGGCCGGAGTTTGATATAAAGACGATGTCCGGGCGTCTGAACGCCCTTTACAGGGAAATAGAGGGATTGTAAACTCTCCCTAAGCGGCGGAAAAATAAGAAAGGAAAAATTATGAACGATAAAAAATCCTCAAAAGATCAGGAGATGAACCTTTTCAGGGAAATATTTCCATACAGCAGTGTTCCGTATGTTAAGTTTGATAACGAGGTTGTCCCTATGAATATTCCGGAGGATTTCTGGATTACTGATACCACCTTCAGGGACGGCCAGCAGGCCAGAGCCCCGTACAGCGTCAAACAGATAGTGGATCTTTTCACTTTTCTTCACGAGATGGGAGGCCCCAACGGGGTCATAAGGACAAGCGAGTTCTTTTTATACAGTAATAAGGATAAAGATGCTGTCCGGAGGTGTCAGGAGAAAGGGTTTGAATATCCCCGGATCACGGGATGGATAAGAGCGCATAAGAAGGATTTCAAGCTTGTAAAGAAAATGGAGCTTGACGAGACCGGTATACTTACCTCCGCCTCCGATTACCATATATACCTTAAACTTGGTTCCGATCGCAGGACGGTTATGGATAAGTACCTTGAGGTAGTTGACGCGGCTCTTGAGGAAGGGATAATACCCCGGTGCCACCTGGAAGATATTACCAGGGCTGATTTCAATGGTTTTGTTATTCCTTTTGTCCGCAAGCTTATGGAGCGGTCCAGGCAGAGCGGAATACCGGTAAAAATCAGGGCCTGCGATACGCTTGGGTACGGGGTCCCGCACCCCCAGGCGGTTCTCCCCCGGTCGGTTCCCAAGATAATAGATACCCTGGTAAGAGAGTGCGGTGTCCCGTCTGAACATCTGGAGTGGCACGGTCACAACGATTTCCACAAGGTTTTAGTATGCGGTTTTTACGCCTGGCTTTATGGTGCCAGCGCGGTTAACGGGACGCTCCTGGGTTTTGGGGAGCGTACGGGAAACCCTCCCATAGAAGGGCTTCTTATAGATTATATGAGCCTTAAGAGATCCGGGAATGAAGCTGATCCCCGGGTTATAAGGAAGGTGGCCGATTACTACCGCAGGGAGCTCGGGGACCATATACCCTCGTCTTTCCCGTTCGTGGGGAGTGAGTTCAATACCACCAGGGCCGGGATCCACGCTGACGGACTTATAAAGAACGAGGAGATATATAACATATTTGATACGGCCGGGATACTTGACCGGCCTATGAACGTCGCCATAACCGATAAATCCGGCACCGCCGGAATAGCTCTCTGGCTGAATAACTTCCTTAACCTTGAAGGCGACCGCAAGGTTAATAAGAACGATCCCAGGATTCACCGGGTCTACGAGATGGTTATGGAAGAGTATAACAGGGGTAGGACCACGGCTATGGCGAACGAGGAGATGGAACATCTTGTAAAACAGTCTTTCCCCAGGTTCTTTGAATCGGAGTTTGAGCAGCTCAAGAAGAAGGCCGGTAAACTTGCCGTTCACGTGGTTGAGGAACTTGCCGAGTCGGAGGATATAAGGAGTATGAAACCCGAGGTGCAGGAAAAGGAGATGGATAAGGCCCGGAGAAAATACGAGTTTATCCAGTTTCTTTATGTTGTGGACAGACACGGTTATAAGATAACCCGGAATATTATTGATCCGGAGTACTCCGGGGATTTCGAGAAGGGCGAGATAGGTATAATGTACACGGACAGGGCGTGGTTCAGCCGTCCCATAGAGACCGGGGTCTCGTTTGTTTCCAACTTCTATATATCGCGTATTACTAACCGTCTCTGCATAACGGTCTCGGCTCCGGTCCGCAACAGGAAGGACGAGATAGTCGGTGTTGTCGGGATAGATATGAGTTACGAAGACCTGGTAAGGGTATGAATAAGATTGGGGTTATAGGGGCCGGCGCAGTCGGAAGCCAGCTGGCTTTCCTGCTGTCCTTATCCGGGGTCTGTGATGAAGTGGCACTGGTTGATATCAAGGAGGGTCTGGCCGAGGGCAAGGCCCTTGATATGAGTCAGGCGGCTCCTGTCACGGGATCGAGGTGCCGGGTTTCAGGTTCGGATGATTTCAGCCTTATAGAGGGTTCGGATATAACTGTTATGACCGCGGGGGCGGCAAGAAGACCGGGTATGAGCAGGGAAGATCTTCTCAAGACAAACCTTGGAGTGGTTAGGGAGGTATCGGCCCTGGTAAAGAAATATGCTCCCGGAACTCTTCTTATAATGGTAACCAACCCCCTTGATATAATGGCCTTTGCGGCTTACGTTTTTACCGGGTTTGAGCCTTCCCGTGTTATGGGAATGTCGGGAGTCCTGGATACATCCAGGTACAGGAGTTTTCTTGCGGCTGAAGCAGGTGTCGCCCCTCCCGATACCAGGGCAATGATACTGGGCCCGCACGGGGATTCAATGGTTATCCTTCCGGAAGCCGATCTGGGAGGGGAGAGCGCCGATACTTTAATTGAAACGGAAGTACTGGAGGGTGTGAAAACAAGAGCCCGGTCGGGGGGAAAGGAGATAGTTGAGCTTCTCAGGGATTCAAGCGCTTTCTTTGCCCCTGCAGCTTCAGCGGCCTGTATGGTAAAGGCCATAGCCGGGGATTCGGGCGAGGTTCTTCCCTGTTCGGTATACGCCGCGGGGGTTCTGGATCTTCCAGAGGTTTTTATCGGGTTGCCTGCAAGGCTTGGAAGAGAAGGGATCCGCGAGGTCGTGACGCCTGATCTGGCCCCGGCTGAGCTTAAGGCGCTGAAAGATTCCGCAGCGGATCTGGAGAAAAAAATTACAAGTCTGGAGCTGAAATGAAACAGACACTTACAGAGAAAATTCTTTCATCCCGCGCATCACGGGATGTGAAGGCCGGAGACGTGGTTTTCGCGGAGGTGGACTGGGCCCTTGTCCAGGACGGGACCGGTCCGCTTACAATGGATGTTATTGAAGAGATGGGGCGGGGTGTCACTTCCCCCGGAAACCGTGTTGTTTTTCTTGATCACGCATCGCCTTCGTCGCGCTGGGAACTCTCGGCTTCCCATATAAAGCTCAGAAGCTGCGCCGAAAAGTACGGGATGAAACTCTTTGACGTGGGTGACGGGGTCTGCCACCAGATAATGGCTGAAAAGTTCGTCGAACCCGGCCAGGTAGTTGTAGGTGCCGATTCCCATACCTGTACCGCCGGGGCTTTCGGGGCCTTCGCATCCGGTTACGGTTCTACCGATATAGCTTTCGCTTTCTCGACCGGAAAGATATGGCTTAAGGTTCCCGAATCCATAAAAGTTGAGCTTGCGGGTAAGCTCCCTCCTTTCGCATCCGCCAAGGATATCATTCTTGAGCTTATAGGCCGGCTGGGAGCCTCGGGGGCCACGTACAAAGCCCTGGAGTTCTGCGGCGGGGGCCTTGAGACCCTTTCAATGGAGAGCCGACTTACGGTATGCAATATGGTCATAGAGGCCGGGGCGAAGAACGGAATAATGCCTGCTGACGGGGAAGTCGCCGCCTATATGGAAGAACAGCGCGGAACTTCTGTTTCATTCGAGACCCTTCTCCCCGATGATGGGGCTTCCTACGAGAGCACT
>SLGR01000055.1 GCA_007136585.1 Candidatus Sumerlaeota bacterium
ATAATATGGATTACGGTTATGTGGGCCTCCTGTATATGAGAGGTAATATCGGAGGGAACAGCAACCATAACATCGCAGAGATCTTTCAGTAAGCCGCCTGAAGAACCGGTCAACCCCACCGTTTTTGCGCCAACCTCGCCGGCGGCAGCGGCAGCCTTGAGCACCGGATCAGAATTTCCCGAAGTGGATATGAGAACCACCGCGTCATCATCCGCAGCCAGGGCTCTTACCTGCCTGCTGAACACATGGCTGAAATCATAATCATTGGAAACGGCTGTAAGAAGCGAGGTGTTTGTTGTAAGCGCCAGCGCCGGGAGCGGAGAACGGTCTTTTCTGAACCTGCATTGAAGCTCAGTGGCAAAATGCTGCGCATCCGCAGCCGAACCTCCGCAGCCGAGAACCAGCACCCGGCCGCCGGAGTCCAGGGATTTTTTCAGAATTTCCGCCGCGTGCTCTATATCTGCGGTAATCTCCCTGAGCCCTTCAACCGCGTCGGATGCCTTTTCAAGGTATGCGGTTATCACACTGCGCATGGGTTTAAAGACTCATCTCATCCTGGATAAAATGAGTATTGAAACTGCCTTTTAAAAACTTCTTGTTCTTCAGAACTTCTATATGAAAGGGTATCGTGGTACTGACCCCTCCTATTTCAAACTCGTTTAAGGCCCGGCGCATACGGGCTATGGCCTCTTCCCGGTCGGAACCGTGAGAGATAACCTTGGCGATCATTGAGTCGTAATAAGCCGGTATCTCATACCCCGCATGAACAGCCGTATCAACCCTTATACCGGGACCTCCCGGAAGATTAAATACTGTAATGAGCCCCGCTGAAGGCATAAAGTCCCTCGTGTGATCTTCCGCGTTTATCCGGCACTCTATGGCGTGTCCGTAAGGCTCTACATGTCCCGGACTGAGCTCTTCACCGGCAGCCAGCCTTATCTGCTCCTTGACCAGATCAACTCCGGTAACCTCCTCGGAAACCGGATGCTCAACCTGGATCCGGGTATTCATTTCCATAAAATAAAAATTCTCATTTTCATCCACCAGGAACTCCACCGTTCCCACGGTAACATAGTTTATTGATTTTGCCGCCCTTATGGCAGCCTTGCCCATCCTCTTTCTCAACTTCATATTAACTGCGGGGGAAGGAGATTCCTCAATGAGTTTCTGGTGCTTACGCTGAATAGAACACTCTCTCTCCGGGAAATAATGCACGTTCCCTTTCTTATCCGCGGATATCTGGAACTCAATATGCCGGGGAGCCTTGAGGTATTTTTCAATATATATGCCGCCTTTGCTGAAAGCCTTTTTCGCCTCGTTCTGAGCCGAGACAAACCCCTTCCTCAGGGACTCCTCGTCTTCCACTATGCGCATACCTTTTCCTCCGCCCCCCGCGGCGGCCTTAAGGATAACCGGATATCCGATCTTTTTTGCTACCCTGACGGCTTTCTCAACCTTGTTCAGAATAGTCTTGCTTCCCGGTATTATGGGCACTCCTTCGCGGTCCATTATTTCCCGTGCCCGGGCTTTATCCCCCATGGAGAGGATAGCCTCCTTGGAGGGACCTATGAACTTAATGCCGCAGGTCTCGCAGATTTCGGCAAAATGAGAATTTTCAGCAAGAAACCCGTACCCGGGATGTATGGCATCAGCGCCGGAGATCTCCGCTGCGCTTATAATATTTGCCATATTAAGGTAGCTCTCAGAGGCAGGGTCAGCCCCCACGCATATACTCTCGTCGGCGTTACGGGTGGCAAACGAGTTTCCGTCAACCTGCGAGTGTATCACCACCGTCTTTATACCAAGCTCCTTGCAGGCTCTTATTATCCTAAGGGCTATCTCCCCGCGGTTTGCTATGAGTATTTTTTTAAACACTTTCTTCTATCTCAAAAAGTTCCTGTCCGTACTGCACAGAGTCGTTATTTTTTATAAGCTTAACGGCAATACGGCCGGAGACCGGAGCAAGTATCTCCTTCATTATTTTCATGGATTCAACCGCTCCCAGAACCTCTCCTTTATCAACCTTCTGCCCGGACCTCACTGATGCTTTCCTGCTGGGCGGGACCACATCCCGGTATATCCCGACCGAATGGGAATAGACTGTTACTTTTTTCTTTTCACCGCTTTCTTCAGGGCCCCGGGCCTGTTCCTTCCCGGGTTCAGCAGCAGCCGTTTCCTCTTTATTATCCGGCATCCTGACAACTAAAATATTATTGCTTCCCGAAGCGTACTCTATCTCCTGAATATCGGTATCCTTCATAGCGGAAGCAAGCTCTTTTATCTTTTTTTCAGCATCCTTAAATCTCATGAATCTGCCCTCGAAATATACTCTCCCGTCCTTGTATCTACAATCACTTTTTCCCCCTGCTCTATGAAAAGCGGAACATCCACCTCAAGACCGGTCTCAAGCTTAACCTTCTTTGTAGCACCGCTTACCGTGTTTCCTTTAACCCCCGGGGCTGCCTGGGTCACTTCCATAACAATTTTGGGAGGAAACTCCACATCAAGTATCTCGGTTCCGTACATTATGAGGTCTGCTTCGTTCCCCTCTATCAGATACTCTTTTTTATCTCCTATAAGAGTGGAATGAACGTTCAACTGGGAGAAATCACCCGTATCCATAAAAACAAAAGATTCCCCGTCTCTGTAGAGAAACTGCATTGTCTTTTTTTCAACTATAGCCTGGGTTACCTTTTCCGTGGCCCTGAAAGTTTTCTCAACTATCTGCCCAGTGCTTACATTCTTTGCCTTAACCTTCATATAGGCGCCGCCTTTGCCGGGTTTATGATGCTGAAACCAGACCACGCTGCATACCGAACCGTCCAGGAGAAGGTAGATCTTGTTGCTTATTTTATTTACGGGGATTGTCTGGTTAACTGTTCGCTCCCTTCCGAAGTTATAAGATACGTATCCTCAAGCCGCATCCCTCCTGCCCCGCGGATATATATCCCGGGCTCAACCGTAACAACCATTGATTCCTTAAGCACAGTGCGGGATTCCGGAACAAGCCGGGGCCCTTCATGAACATCAAGTCCCACCCCGTGCCCGAGCCCGTGAGTAAAATATTTCTCAAAACCGTAACGCTTAAGCACGCCCCGGACCGCGGAATCAATATCGGAACATACGGCCCCCGGACGAAGTTTTTTTTCCCCGGCAGCCTTGGCCTCGCCAAGTATTCCGAGAAGGTTTTCCGAATCAAAATTACTAACAAATTTAGACAAAATAAGCGTTCTTGTCAAGTCACTGCAGTATCCTTTGTATCTTATCCCGTAATCAATTTTCAGCCACCCGAAGCCTATTATATCGTCTGAAGGCATATGGTGGGGCCTGGCTGAGTTTTTACCGGAAGCAACCACGGGAGTAAAAGAGCATCCGGAAAACCCGTCCTGCCAGGCCTTCATCTGCAGGTACCCGGCAAGCTCCGCTTCAGTTTTCCCCATCCACCTGCCGGGTTCCACAGATTCAACTATCTCCGCAGCCTTCCGGCAGGCCCGCCTTATCAGCTCAATCTCACCGGGCTCTTTTACGGACCGCATCTCCGAAACAAACCCGGCCTGTTCGCCTCCCAGGGAAGTTAATTTACTGAAATTCTCGCAGGAAAGAAGCTCGGCTTCAAAAAAAAACCTGCGGCGGCCTATAAACTCCTTAAGCTCCTCCGGCCACCCCCCCTTGAACCTGCGGCACTCCACAGCTTCTGAAGATGTTTCAAGGGCCTGAGTAAAGTTTACAGGAGGGCTGAAAAGGATACTTCTCTCTGAATCCACAAAAAGGACCCCGCCGCTCTGGGAGGCGGTCAGGTAGTATATGGAAGAGCTGTCAAGTATTACACCGGCCTCAAACCCCCCGGCGGAGGCCCTTTTTATCAGTCTATCTATCCTTGCTTTTTCATTCACCTGCCGCCGCCTCAAGCGCCATAATATAACTCTTTGAACCGAAGCCGCATATAACTCCTTCAGCCGCGGGGGCCGTCACCGAACGTCGCCTCGCCTCGTCCCGGCCCAGAATATTGCTCATATGCACTTCTATAACCCTGCCCCGGAAAGCCTTCAGCGCATCCAGGAGGGATATACTGGTATGGGTAAGTCCGGCCGGGTTTATTATTATCGTTCCGGCATCAGAAGATGATATGCGGTCTATTATAGCTCCTTCGTGGTTTGACTGGAAAAACTCCGCCGCCACATTGAGTTCTCCGGCTTTTTCACGTATTCGGCTGTTTATATCATCCAGTGTCTCAGTCCCGTATATCTCAGGTTCGCGGGTTCCCAGCGTATCCATATTAGGCCCGTGAATCACAAGTATTTTAGCGCTCATTTTTGCCGCCTCCCTTCAGAAAAGCGTTCAGCAGGTCCACGGGGACAGGAAATATGGTTGTTGAATTATTCTCCATTGCTATCTCCGTGAGAGTCCTTAAAAACCTCAGCTGTATGCCTACAGGATTTTTTGACAGAACTTCCGCGGCCGCTGCAAGCTTCTCCGAAGCCTGGAACTCTCCTTCGGCGTTTATGATCTTGGCCCTCCTGTCTCGCTCAGCCTCCGCCTGCGCGGCTATCGCCCGCTGCATCTGCTCAGGTATCTGAACATCCTTTATCTCCACCATACTCACCTTTATACCCCAGGGGTCGGTGGCCTTGTCTATTATACTCTGCAGTTTGCTGTTAAGTTTCTCCCTCTCAGAAAGGACTTCGTCAAGCTCAGCCTCCCCCACTACGCTTCGCAAGGTCGTCTGCGAAACCTGGGAAGTTGCCATAACGTAATTCTGAACCTCTACTATAGCCTTTGAAGGATCCATAACCCGGAAATAGACTACCGCGTTAACGCTTACAGGAACATTATCCCTGGTTATGACTTCCTGAACAGGCACATCAAGGACTATTGTCCTGAGCGATACCTTGATTATCTTGTCTACCATAGGAATTATAAAGAAAAGCCCCGGACCTTTCGCCCCTACCAGACGCCCCAGCCTGAAAATAACCCCTCTTTCATACTCATCCACTATCCTTACCGCTGAAACAAATATTACAACAGCTACAATTATTACAGCATACATCCGAGAACCTCCTTAATCATTCTTCTTTACTCTGACCCTGTTTCCCGAAACTTCCGTTACCGTAACCTCAGATCCTGCCGGGATGAACCCGGAGTCGCTTACAGCTGCCCATATCTCTCCGCGCACAAAAACCTCACCTGACGGCTCCAGAGGAGTTCTTGTCTCCCCTGAAAGTCCCACCATACCTTCGGATCCGGTACTTACTTTCTTTAGCTGCGCCCTTATCCCGGAGCCGGCCGCAAATACAAAAAAAAGAGCTGTAGAGGCGGCGGCGCCGGCTATAAGGCTCACAGAAAGATCCAGGGGAAACTCTTTTATATCGTAAAGAGTAAGAGAACCTATAATAAAACTTATAAGCCCGCCGGCCGTTAAGACCCCGAATGAGGGAACCCATATATCCATAACCATAAGCATAACACCCAGGATTATAAGCAGGAGACCTGCAGTATTTATGGGAATCACCTGGAAAGCCAGCATCGCAAGAAGCAGGGAAACCCCGCCCAGGGCGGCCCCGAAACCTATTCCGGGGTTTGTAACCTCATAGATAAGCCCGTATACTCCAAGCAGCATAAGGATATAGGCCAGGTTGGGATGAGCTATATGATTGAGGAACCTCCTGGAGAAACTCATAGCGTGCTCCTCTACCCCCTCCCCGAAACTTAACGTATGCTCCACCCCGTGCTTAAAGACCTTTTTCCCTTCAAGAACTTCAAGCATTCCCACAAAATCGTCCGTGAGATATTCAATCACGTTTTTCTCAAGAGCCTCGGAAGAAGCGGCGCTTATGCTCTCATATACAGCCCGTTCTGCCCAAGAAACGTTGCGGGAACTTTTCTCCGCAAGTCCCCGCATAAGAGCGGCGGCGTCCTCCGCCGCTTTCTCCTGCACAGTATCACTGTCGCCTTCGCCGTCGCCGCCGGAACCCATTCTGACAGGATGGGCGCTTCCGATACTGGTCCCCCGGGCCATAACCGCTATATCCGAAGCCATTACTATGAAGGCACCCGCAGAGGCAGCGCGCGCCCCGCTTGGCCCCACATAGACAATTACAGGGAAAGGCGCCGCCTGGATATCCCTTACTATCTGCCTCATAGAGTCCATCAACCCGCCCGGGGTATCCACTCTTATTATGACAGCCGAGACATCATCCCTGCCAAGCCCCTCCGATATATAATCGGCAACCACAGGATTCACGGGCCCGTCCAGCTCAAGAAGATATACCCTGCCGTAAGCAGAAACGGCGGTAAAAGCAAAGATAACCGGAAGAAAAAGCGCCTTAAGCTTGTTCAAGTTCCCTTATAACCTCTTTTATAAGCTTCTCTTCAACCTCCACGCCGGGGCGAACCTCACCCGGTGAAAACGGCAGCACAAACTCTATTCTGCCCCGGCGGACCTTCTTATCAAGTTTCATTATCTCAATAAGCTTCTCCGGGTCATGGTCTCCGGTTATGCCGACCGGAAGCCCAAGCCTCTCAAGAACCTCAACGACCTCTTCCGTAATTGATTTACCCCCCAGGTACTCCGATATACGGCAGGCGGCGACCATACCTATTGATACCGCCTCACCGTGAGTCAGCTTCCCGTACCCCCCGGATGTCTCAAGGGCGTGCCCGAGAGTATGGCCCAGGTTAAGAACCCTCCTTAAACCTCTCTCTTTCTCGTCTTCAACCACAACCGAGGCCTTTATCTTAACGCATTCCGAGACCGCCACCTCCATAACCGCGCTATCCCTGGATAATATGCTGTCAGCGTTATCCCGGATAAACCCTAAAAACCTCTCTCCCTGGATAAGCGCGTGCTTCACCACCTCGGCAAGCCCGCTTGCGTACTCGCGCTCCGAAAGCGTTCCCAGAAGCTCTGTATCGGTGTGAACATAAAGGGGCTGATAAAAGGTGCCCACAAGATTTTTTCCCGACGGAAGGTTTACACCGGTCTTGCCGCCCACAGCGCTGTCTACCTGGGCCAGGAGAGAGGTGGGAACGTTTATAAAAGGAACCCCGCGCAGGTAAGTAGATGCGGAGAAACCAGCCAGGTCCCCCACCACACCCCCGCCGAACCCCAGAACCGGAGTGAACCGTTCAACCCGGCGCCGGCTCATCTCCATGTAAATTTCCTTCGCCTTATGAAGGGATTTGGATCCTTCCCCGTCTTCTACAATAAAAATATCAAACTTTAAACCGCATTTTTTCAGGGCCGCGGAAACCCTGTCAATGTAAAGCCCCGAAACACTCCGGTCCGATACGATAAATACCCTCTCAGAATCGGTATATTCCTTTACTCTTATACCAAGCTCCTCAATACTCTCCCCAACCCTGACCAGGTAGGGAGAGAACGGCAGATCAACTTTTATCAGCATTGTTTTCCCTTAACTTTCTGATCATACATACTATCTTTTCAGCCGATTCTTCGGGTTTAAGCCCGGTAGTATCAATAGAGAAGTCGCACCTGGCGTACAGGTTCTCCCGCTCCGAGGCTATTTTCTCTATAGCTTTTACAGGGTCTTCAACATTAAGAAGCGGTCTGGCGGAACTCTCTGAGACTCGTCTCCGGATCTCCAGGGGAGAGGCCTTCAGGCAGACTATGAGAGAGTTCCTCTCAAGTTCTTCCATATTTCCGGGATCCTTAACAACTCCGCCCCCGGTAGCTATCACGAAATTATTCAGAAGCGAGACCATTCTCACAGCCTTCTTTTCAATCTCCCGGAAAGCCGGTTCCCCGTCTTCAGAGAAAATCCGGGATATTTTTTTACCGGTATCCCTTTCTATCATATCATCCGTATCCACAAACTCCATATCCAGAATATCCGCCAGCTTCCGGCCCACTGAACTCTTCCCCGTACCCATCATTCCGGTAATTGCTATATTCATCGAAAAATACCCACTACTACATTTGCAGTCTGCGGCGGTACGGGTTTCCGGGTTTGCTCCGTCCTTCGGACGGAACCCCTCGGAGCCGGAGGCGAGAATGAGGAAAACCGTGCCGCCGGGGGCTGACTCAGGACTTCAAACGTTTTTTGTGAGTCTATGCTCATGGGCGTTTCATCTTCTTTCTCAGAAATTCCTGAGCTGCTCAAGGTAAGATTCATAGTTCCTCTTCATCTCCCCCACGGAATCCCCGCCGAACTTCTCTTTCAAGGCGCGGGCCACCTCAAGCGCGGTAGCGGCTTCCCCGACTATTCCCGCAGCAGGGACGGCGCAGACATCCGACCTTACTATTTCCGAGAGAACTTTTTCCTTGCTCTTCATATCAACGGATTCAAGGGGTTTTCTAAGCGAGTTTATGGGTTTCATGGCGGCGCTGAGAATGATATCCTCCCCGTTTGTGATACCCCCTTCAAACCCGCCTGAGTTATTGCTGTTTCTCCTGAAGATACTCCTCTCCGGATCGTAGAGTATGGTATCGTGCATCTCAGACCCCGGCATCGCCGCGGCGCCGAAACCGGCACCAGCGCCTACACCCTTTATAGCCTGTATGGACATAAGCGCAAAGGCCAGACGGGCGTCAAGCTTCATATCCCACTGGGTATGGGAACCAAGCCCGACCGGCACACCCCTTATTACGATAGTAAAAACTCCGCCCAGCGTATCCCCGTCTTCGGATGCCCGGTCAATCAGTTTCATCATCCCGGCCTCCGCGCCGCTATCCGGGCACCTTAAAGGAGAGCTGTCAACGGTCTCAGGGTCCAAAGCATCTGTATCCTTAATATCCGCGGATATATCTCCTATCCGGCAGGTGTAGCTTAGTACCGTTACCCCGAACTCTTCAAGAAGTTTCCGGGCCAGAGCCCCGGCCGCGACCCTGGCGGCTGTCTCGCGAGCGGAGGCCCTTTCAAGTATATCCCTCATATCCTCCCGGTTATATTTAAGCGCCCCGGCAAGATCGGCGTGCCCCGGCCGGGGTTTTGTAAGGTACTTCTCCCTGTCCCGGGAAGTTCCGGATATATCCATTATATCCCGGCAGTTATCCCAGTCCCGGTTCTTTACCGAAAGGCATACAGGGCTGCCTATGGTCTCTCCCCAGCGGATACCGGCTGTGATCTCCACCGTATCTTTTTCAATATCCATCCGGCCGCCCCGGCCGTACCCGGCCTGCCTCCTGGCCAGCTGGCGGTCTATATAACCGGGGGTTATCTTAAGCCCTGCGGGGATCCCGTCTATTATGGCGCTTACCGATTTCCCGTGAGATTCTCCGGCTGTCATATATCTAATCATCGCTGCCCACCCTTTCTTTAAGGTACCTGGTCATCTTCTCCTTAATCTTTCGCTGTTTCCGGGGATTTACCCTGCGCCTGTACCATATCTTGAAGGCCTCCAGTCCCTGGCCGGCCAGCATTCCGGCCCCGCCGGAATTACTAAGCCCCAGAGAACCGGCCTCCTTCAGGAGTTCGGTCCGGCGGTTATAAATAAGATCGTATACCGCAAGACCTCGGATCCTCTTAAGCAGCCCGGTTTCAATGGGGGGTTCATCCCCTTCCCCCATCCCGGCCGGAGAGGCGTTTACAAGAATTGAGACTTTCCCAAGGATATCCCCGAAAGAGTCCGCGTCCTCCGCTGCGTAAACGGAAAGAGCTCCCGGAACCCGGCCAGCATCGGCTGCAAGTTCACGGGCCTTCTCACTCTCAATATCATAAAGATAAACCTCCCCGCTTAACTCGGAGGTCTCAGAAGCATAACGAAACGCTTCTATTACCGCGCGTGCTGCTCCGCCGCACCCTATAAGTGCCGCTTTCTTACCCGCCGGGTCAACCCCAAGGGAAGCCTTTATATCCTCAAGGAAACCCTTCCAGTCCGTATTAAACCCCGCAAGTTTCCCGTCCGGCTCTTTCCTGACCGTATTCACCGCTCCTACCCGGGCAGCAGCAGGGTCAACCTCATCAAGATACTCCATTACTGTCTGTTTATGAGGTATGGTTACGTTAAACCCCAGGCACGGGTTACTCCGCGCGTAATTCATAAAACCCTGAAGCTCTCCGGCACCCCTGATCTCTCTCTTTATATACTTCCAGTCGAGACCCAGCGTATCATATATAACCTGATGCATTCCCGGAGAAAGAGAATGTTCAACGGGGCTGCCTATAAGAAAACAGGTATTTGCGTTCTTACCTTTTTCCGACACGGCTAAAATACCCGAGGCATACCCCTACCACAGCGCAAGAAGAAGAAGCATCAATCCGGAAAAAATCAGTAAAACTCCCGTCTTTCTCCTGCTGATTATCAGGTGCCTGTCGCTGAAGAGATTATTCCTGCACCAGCTGTTGAAAGAAGAGACTTTATCAGGCCTGCAAAGGTACCCCGCGCCCAGAAGCAGCATAAAAAGACCTATAAAAAAACCGGCCGGTCTCACCGCAGCTCCTTTACCATAAGGATTTCGTCACAATCCGGAAAATGCGGGCACTTTATGCACTCCGACCATATCTTATGAGGCATTGTATCTTTTTCTCCTATTTTAAAACCCAGTTTTTCAAAAAATCCGGGAACGTAAGTCAGCGCAAAGACCTTATTGATCTCAAGCTGCCCGCACTCGCTTATACAGGCCTCCACCAGTTCTCTGCCCAGCCCCTTGCTCATATGATCTTCACTTACCGCAAGGGATTTTATCTCCGCCATATCTTCCCATAGAGGATGAAGAGCGGCGCAGGCTATAACCTCTCCCTCACTTTCCACGACCCAGAAATCCCTTATGTTCTCATATATCTCGTTAAGGGATCTCTGGAGCATAAGGTTTTTAAGGGAAAAACTGTTAATAATCCCCTGTATCATCCTGGTATCACTAAGAGTGGCCTTTCTCATAATGTAGTTTTTTCTGTTCATTTTCTTTCTATGAGCCTGCGGGCATGTTTCAGGGGCATTTCTTTCTCTTTTCCCCCGAGCATCCTGGCAAGCTCCTCAACCCTGCCCTCCCTGTCAAGTTTTTCAATTACCGCCGCGGTGCTTCCTTCGCTTTTGCTTTTCCTCACGGAGAGATGAAGATCGGCTCTGCCGGCTATCTGGGGAAGGTGTGTTACCGAAATCACCAGATGATACCCGGCAAGGCGCCGCAGCTCTTCCGCCACCTCTTCCGCCGTATCGGCCCCTATCCCGGCATCAATCTCGTCAAAAATAAGGACCGGAACATCATCGGCCCCGGCCAGGGCGGATTTTACAGCAAGCATCACACGTGATACCTCTCCTCCGGAAGCCACCCTTTTAAGGTCCATTTTGGAAGTGCCGGGATTTGTCTTGATTAGAAACTGTACGCGCGAACCTCCGGAAGGGCCGGGGTCTGACTTAATAACAACCGCCTCAAACTCCGCTCCTTCCATACCCAGCCGACCCAGTCTTCCGGTAACCTCGCCTGAAAGCTTTTCTGCGCCTTCGGAGCGTTTTTTAAAGAGCTTTAAAGAGTGTTTCTTATAACGTTTAAGCGCAGCAGAGGTCTCTTCTTCAAGTTTTTCAATGATATCACCAAACTCTTCAAACTCACGCAGCTGACGCTCTATACGGTCCCGGTAACTTAGGACTTCCTCAACACTCCCCCCGTATTTTCTCTTAAGTGTACTTATCCTGTCTCTCAGTTCAAGAATTTCCTCAAGCCTGCCCGGGGTTTCCGTATCATAATCAAGGCGCCCTCTCAGGAGTTCTCCGGTTGATTCACTCTCGGCCAGGGCAGCATTGAGAGATTCGCAGAGGGGTTTAAGGGAAGCATCTATACCTGCCAATTCCCCCGCCAGGGAGACAGCGGACGATAGGTTCTCCGTAACAGAACCTTCTGATTCATAGATCAGAGAATAAAGCTCTCCTATGCCGCGGCAGAGCGCCTCCGCGTTACTCAGAACGCGGTACTCGGCCTCAACTTCGTTCTCAATTCCGGGGCTCAGCTCCGCCGCATCTATCTCGTTTAGCTCAAAACTGAGCCTCTCGGCTTCCAGGCGGGTCTTCTCCTGCCGCTCCAGGAGCTGTTCTTTTTCCTTAACAGAGGATTCATACTCCTTCCAGGCCCCCGAGGTTTCTTTCAAAATATCCCCGCAGGAGATGTAATCATCCAGTATCTCAGTCTGTCTGGAAGGTTTCAGAATATCCTGGTGCTGGTTCTGGGAATGAATATCCACGAGAAGCTCGCCCAGGTCTTTTATGGTGGCGAGGGTCACTCGCCTGTCATTTATATAACATTTGCTCCGGCCGGCTATCTCAAAGACCCTTCTTATGAAAAGCTCTCCGGGCTCAATCCCCAGCCCTTTAAGAAAGGAGCCTATCCTGCTCTCACCGGAACTCTCACTAAAAACCGCCTCAACCTCGCAGTAACTCTCTCCCTCCCTCACTATCTCTCGCCCCACTCTCTCCCCGAGAACCATGCTAAGCGCGCCTATAAGAATGGATTTCCCGGCTCCGGTCTCTCCCGTAATTACATTGAGCCCGGGTTCAACCTCCATAACAGCGTTCTCCAGCAGCGCAAAGTTCCGGATACTTAAACTTTCAAGCACCTTTTACAGTCCCCAGTTCATCTTCCCGGAAAGAAGCGAGAAGAAATCCCGTCCGGATCTCGCCAGCTTCAGGCGGTAGGGAGAAGCCGTTACGGTAACGCTTCCCGGGACCTTTATTCTGCGCTGCACCTGTCCGTCCGAGGTAAGAAAAACCTCATCCCCCTCCATCAGGGCGGAGACCTCCAGCCTTCTGGAGTGTCTTATAACAAGAGAACGGGAATTAAGAGAATGGGGGTTGAGAGGAGTGACTATGATAACATTAAGATCCGGCTCAACCACGGGTCCGCCCGCGGCAAGGGAATAAGCGGTGGAGCCCGTAGGTGTAGAGATTATTATCCCGTCACCCTTTATACTGCTTACTAAATCCGAATCTATACTAAGCTTAAGGCTGATAACCCTTGCCGTTTCTCCGTTCTTAATAACTATATCGTTAAGGGCAGGTGTCTCAAACCCTACGGCGGATGCGGAGAGCATCATACGCTCCTGAATCTCAAACTCTCCCTTAAAGAGGCTTTCAATGTAATCGGAAATCTTCTCAGGCTCCTCCCCCATGAACCCCAGGGTGCCGGTATTTATATGGGCAAGCGGAACCCCGGCCGGACCCGCTTTCCTGGCGGCCTTGAGTACCGTCCCGTCTCCGCCCACGCTTAGGGCAAGGTCAGATCCGGAGACATCACCGCCTTCCTTGACCGCTATGCCGGCTTCCTCCGCCTTATCTTTTATAAGGGAAGCTATACCGTCGGAGCGGTCCTTTCCGCTGTCGTAAAAGAGGCAGATGCGGTCCATTACTAAAACCTGCTGTCAACCGTATCAGAGCGGTTATCTTCAAAAGTATTCCCGCTCTGCTCGGGGCGGGAGTATTCCGAAATAAGCAGAGCGAACCTGTTTGCCCTGAAGGTATTCCCCGTTATAACCGGGGCAGAGCGGCCCTCAACCCTGGTTCCGTACTCATTCTCAAAGATACTGTTGGCCGTTATCTCCGGAGAAGAGTTTCCCGTTACCACGATTGCCGGACCGCTGCCGGTAAAATTATTTTCCGTTACAGAACCCGAGGCCCTCTCGCCGAAACTGGCCCCGGCGCCGTTTGCGCTGAAAAAATTTCCCCGTACCTCGGGTGAAGATTCGTCTACCGCCAGAATACCAACTATATTAGAGTGAAAATAATTATCGTTAATAAGGGGCGAGGACTCGTTCCAGCACCCCACCCCGGAGCCGTTTCCCGCCACGGTGCTCTTATATATTACCGGGGAGGACTCATTTCCGGAGGCTATGCCCACATTATTCCCCGAAACTTCCGAGCCGGATATCCTTCCTGCGCTTAACCCTTCAAAGAACACGCCCGCGGCGGAGTTATTGCGGACCACGCTTTCTTTTATAACAGGCGAGGCATATCCCGAAGCTCCTATACCGTACTTGGTGTTTTCAATCAATGCCCCGGCTATTGTGGGGGAGGCCCTGTCCCAGCACCCCACCCCGCCTGCCTCGGTATCTGTTACCGTTAACCCGGTAATATCAGGGGACCGGAAATCATAGAGCCTTACACCTATATAACCGCCTTTAACCATAAGGTTCGCTATGGAAGAGTTTCCCTGGTTTCCTATAAAATTTATCCCTCCGGCCCGGGACGGGTCTCCGGAAGGAGCCTGCAGTACTACGGGGTTCTCCGGGGTTCCGCTGATATCAAGGTCCCCGGCAACAATTATCTCTATCCTTGACTCGCTGAAGAGGTCGTAAGTTCTTCCTTCCGAACTCCTCAGGTGCTGTATCTCGCTTTTTATTCTCCCGCCGGTATAACGGATAAGAGTTCCGGGAAGTACGGTAAGTTTGACTCCCGGCTCAACATATATATCCCCCTCAAGAAGAACGCGACCCTGCCATATGGTATCGGAGCTTATCCGGCCGTGAAACCTCTCACCCCTGAAACACCCGGAGAACAGTAAAGCGGTTAAGATAAGAAAAGCAGCGAAAAACCCTGCTCCTGAACCGGGTCTTCCGTATATATATTTAAAGCGGAAAGAAGATATATCTTCCATATATTCTACTCTGGCCTCCTTCGGCAACTATAACCCTGCGGCAAAGTAAAATATACCATAACCTCAGTTATATTTTCAAGCGGTATCCTTAACGAAAAAATCCAGGGCTGTGATACCGTAAACCCTGGAATCTATTTTACGGTACCCGGAATTATCCACATCTTCTTTTCTGTGGTGCTGGATCACAACCAGGTTATCCTCTGACGCGATCCCGGCCTCCAGGCAGTGTCTTAATATACCGGACGAAAGATTACCCCTGTACGGGGGGCCGGCAAATATTATATCAGGAGAGATACCGGAGGGATAGAACCCGAAGACATCGGACTCATATACCTCTATGCGGTCACGCAGACCCAGCTTATCCGCATTCCTGTATATAAGCCCCAGGGACCGGGGATCCTTCTCTACCATAACCGCCCGCGAAGCTCCGCGGGAGAGGGCTTCAAATGAAACGTTTCCGGTCCCGGCAAACAGATCAAGGAAAAGAGAACCGGGGACTCTGGCGGAAATTATAGAGAAAAGAGACTCCTTGATACGCCCGGAAAGGGGCCTCAGCGATTTTCCCGGAAGAGACTCAAGTTTCCTGTTTTTAAAATCCCCTGCCGTAATCCTGAGTTCTGTCAAAGTACGCCCCTCTTAACCGCGGGCGCACAAAACTACTTTTCTCTGACGGGGCGAGGTATCGAAATCAATAACAACAATCTGCTGCCAGGTCCCGAGGACCGGTTCGCCGGAAATAACAGGTATGGTCTCGGAGGGTCCCACAACCGAGGCTCTTATATGAGAGTGCCCGTTATAATCTCCCCAGGTCTGGTGGTGATGATAATCGGAATCAGCCGGCGCTATCCTTTCCATTGCCTCCCTGAAATCTTTTACAAGGTTAGGCTCATACTCAATAGTGGTTACCGCCCCTGTAGAGCCCTGGACAAAAACAGTAACAGACCCGGTCTTTATCCCCGCCTTTATCACGAAAGCTCTGATCTCTTCCGTAATATCAATCATATGGGCGTTCCCCTCCGTTTCAAGGATAAGTTCCTTTACAGTACTCACTTTTCTCCAAGCAGCCTTTCCAGGAACTTTTTACTGTAAAGAAGGTATTCCCTTTCCCCGGTAAAAACCTCAAGGGTTAAGGTAGAATCGTACCCGTAACGTCTTAAAATGGATATTATACGAGCCCAGTCAATGTTTCCGCATCCAAGGGGAAGGTGGCGGTCCAGATCCCCGTGATTATCAGAAAGGTGAACGTGTACTATCCGTTTACCGAAAACCCTGAAGAACTCATCTACAAGGTCCCTGTCAGTACTGATATTGCAGTGCCCCACGTCAAGATGAACCATTATATCTTCCATCCCGTCAAGAAGCCTCTCAAAGATTTCCGGGGTATTAAAAGGCTTGAGGACCGTCTCAACCATTAAGGTTATCCCCTTCTCTCGGCATATACGGTTAACTTTGGAGATGAACTCACGGTTATACCTGAAAACACTCTCCGGATCCATAAGCGGGATGCTGTCGGAAGGATGCAGATTCATCAGGGATACACCCAGCCTGCTGAAGAAATCAATATACCCTGAAAACTCCTCAAAACTTGCCTGGCGTATTTTCTTAAGGGGAAATATAACAGGAAGGAAGGGGCTTGTGTGACCGATCACCTCTATACCCGATTCTTCCAGGGCCTGTTTCACATTTCCCGGATCAACTTCCCTGCTGAAAAGGGGTTCCAGGGTAAGGTCAACAAAATCAAACCCCTCCGAGGCTATGAGTTTTATCTCATCGCAAAGGTCGTTCCTGAAATCGTTAACAGCCCCTATTTTCAATTTACGGAGTTTCTATAAAGTATGATAAAATAAGAAAGTCTGGTGGAGGTGAGGGGGCTCGAACCCCTGACCTTTTGGCTGCCAGCCAAACGCTCTCCCAGCTGAGCTACACCCCCGTTTATACCGCACGAGTATACAAAATAACCGTCCCTATTTCAACTGTTTGCAGAACCCGGAGAAGTTATTTTTCCGAACTTCTTTTCCGTTTCAGAGCCGAAAGAGATACTTTTTTTCCGCGGATTTTATTATCAATATCCTGTATCTGCTGGTAAAGCTCCTCAAGGGCCTTGTTGCTGATCTTCTTTCTCCTTATGAGCGAATAACTCTTCTCTCCCAGCTTTGTGAGCAGCTTATTTTTCTCGTTCTCAAGGGTAAGCTGTTCAACCTTGATCATCCCGGCTTTGGTGCCGTAGCTGGCATCATCCTTAAGCATCCTGGCGATCTCTCCGCCCCTGTGCCCCAGATCCTTCAGCATCATCTCTGTCTTCTTAAGAAAACTCCTGCTTTCTTCTTGTTCCATCACTCTGCCTCCTTTTTCAGTTTTCTGAACATTTTTCGCACGCGCAGGCTATATTCATAACCTGCTGCCTGCGGCTGAACTGCCTGTATACCGTAATACCCTTGCATCCCAGGCGGAAAGCCCGGAATATTATATCTTCAACCTCTCTTACCGTAAAATCTTCCGGAAGGTTTACGGTCTTTGATATCGCGTTATCCGTGAAACGCTGGAAAGCCGCCTGCATCGCAACGTGGTAACGGGGATTAATCTCCGTAGCCGACAGAAAAACCCTTTTTGCCTCTTCCGGGAGGATATCCGACCGGGATACACCACCTTTCTCCGCTACTTCTCTCATCGCCTTATCGGGATCAATATTATTTATTTCAAGGTAATTAATGAAATTCCTATCGGTTATACTGAAAACCTCAGAATCTCCTATAACCCTCTCGGTGTAAAGGGAATATACCGGTTCTATCCCGCTTGAAGTGCCGGCTATGAGAGCAAGGGTGCCTGTAGGAGCTATTGTTGTAACCATCGCGTTTCTTCTTTTCTCCTTAAGCCGGGAGCGGTAAAACGAGGGAAACTCCCCCTTTTCCTCTCCCAGCTCCCCTGAAGCGGCATGGGCCTCATCCCTTATGAACCTCATCACCCGGGAGGCTGTCCTTATGCCTTCGGGGGACGCGTAGGGGATATTAAGGCGCATAAGCATTGAAGCAAACCCCATAACCCCGAGCCCTATTTTCCTGTTCCGCCTGACCGTATCTTCTATCTCTTTCAAAGGATATTCGCTCATATCCAGCGCATCATCCAGGAACCTTACCCCTGTCGAAACAGTATTTTTGAGCCTCTCCCAGAGTATTTCTCCATCCTGAGTATGATTCTCCAGGTTCACCGAACCCAGGATACAGGCCTCGTAGGGAAGAAGAGGCTGCTCACCGCAGGGGTTGGTGGATTCTATCTCCCCAAGCGGGTTCAGGGGATGCTTCCGGTTAACCCGGTCAATAAATATAATTCCCGGCTCACCGTTCTTCCAGGCACCCCTTGCCATCTTTGCCAGCACCTCCCTTGCAGGAAGTTTCCTGTAAGGTTTTCCTCCGGGAGGGAAAGAGAGAGTATAATCACTTCCCTTCTTTACGGCCTCCATGAACTCATCGGTAACCGCCACGGATATATTGAAGTTATTCAGTTTTTCCTCGTCAAGCTTGGCCTCAATGAACTCCTCTATATCCGGGTGATCCACGCGCAGAACCCCCATATTGGCCCCGCGTCTTCTACCCCCCTGTTTTATCGCCTCTGTCGCCTTATCGTAAACCCCAATAAACG
>SLGR01000149.1 GCA_007136585.1 Candidatus Sumerlaeota bacterium
CATCCCTAGGGACTTCGTCCTCCACGCGGCGTTGCTGCGTCAGGCTTTCGCCCATTGCGCAAGATTCCCCACTGCTGCCTCCCGTAGGAGTCTGGGCCGTGTCTCAGTCCCAGTGTGGCCGGTCGCCCTTTCAGGCCGGCTACCCATCACTGCCTTGGTGAGCCGTTACCTCACCAACAAGCTAATGGGACGCAGGCTAATCCGTCAGCGGAACAAGTCCGTTTCATTACCCGGCCTGCACCGGGCAATAATATGGGGCATTAGCCCCGGTTTCCCGGGGTTATTCCCCTCTGACGGGCATATTACCTACGTGTTACTCACCCGTTTGCCGCTCTCCACCGCATCTTCTTGGCCGAAGCCTTGAAGACACGGCTTCCCGCTCGACTTGCATGTGTTAAGCACGCCGCCAGCGTTCGTCCTGAGCCAGGATCAAACTCTCCATGAACACCTTCAAGCTAAACTTTCCAGTGACCCGACTCTTAAATTTTCAATGAGCTATTTTTAAATGCGGCGAATACTATAGCAGTATTCCAACCGCATGTCAAGCCTTTCTACTATATATATTTTTTTATGAGTGTCAAGAGGCTGTATACCTCCCTGATGTGCTTTAATATTAACATAAATATTAAAAAAAAACAAGAGGATGTTTCTATAGAAAAAAGAAACCTTTACTATCGACGTAAGAGCATCTGTTTATTCAGGTGCTCCCGGTAGGTTTTGCTGAACTCATGGGAGCCGTCTTCAAGAGCAAAGAAGAACAGATACCCTGAGTCGTCAGGATATAAAGCAGCCTTTATCGATTCAGACCCGGGGCTGCATATAGGAGTAGGGGGCAGCCCGAATCTCCTGTATGTGTTGTAAGGGGAATCTATCTCAAGGTCGGCATATGTCAATCTGTCGCGGTGTTCTCCCAGCGCAAACTGCACAGTGGCGCAGGATTCAAGATACATCCTCTTTCTGAGCCGCCGGTGAAAAACCCCTGATATAACGGTACGTTCTTCGGGAACACGGGCCTCTCTTTCTATTATTGAAGCCAGTGTGATTACTTCGGATACACTCATCCCGAGTTCCTCTGCCCTGCTGCGGTACTCATCAGTAAACTCTGCCTGGAACCTGGCCCGCATCTTACCCGCAACGCTTCTTATGCTTTCTCCGGGGAAAAAATCATATGTATCGGGAAAAAGAAAACCCCTCAGGTTCCTATCAAGAACATACTCCATAAACTCCTCACGGCTATCTATCACACCCTCCCGGTAAAGACGGGCGGCGATCTGTTCCGCGGTAAACCCCTCCGGTATGGAGACCCGGATAAGAACGTTCGGTCCGGTAGTAAGTTTTCTTCTCAGGGAAGAAAACCTCATATTTTCTCTAAGCCTGTAAACACCTGCCAGGATATTTCCGGCATCTCCCGTAATTTTCATATACAAAAGAAAAAACCGGGAACTTGAAATAATATTCTCTTCTTCCAGAAGATAAGATATCCGCCTTGCGCTCATCCCTTTTCTTATCTCTATATCCCTGGTATCCCCTGCTCTGCGGGCGCAGGCTGAGACTGAGAATAAAAGAGCCGAAACTGCTATAAATTTAATTGTTTTCACCTAAAAATACCCTTCAATATATTTACAGTCCCCGGCGGTACGGATTTCCGGGTTTGTTGCGGGCCAAGGACGGAACCCCTCGGAGCCGGAGGCGAGAATGAGGAAAACCGTGCCGGCAGAGTCTGAGTCAGCATTTTCATCGTTTTTTGCAAGTATATACTCATGGGCCTTAACGGTAATATATTAACCGCAAGAAAGAGCGCAATCAATGCCGGGGCTATACGAACTCAAATTTTTCAAGCACCCTGTACCTGACACCCGAAGGCTGAAGGATACTCTCTATCAGTTCCAGAGACTCCGCTTTGAAAGACCCGAACCCGGGATTTTCATCAATAAGAAGCTTAGCTGTTTTCATCCTGGGATACCGCCTGCGCACCCGCGCTATAGTAAGATGAGGCGTATATTTTCTTTTCTCCGGCTTTATCCCCGCCCTTTCAAGAAGCTTCTCATCCAGCCTTTCTTTTATCCGGCAGAGAGGTTCGGCTCCGTTAATTCCAACCCAGAGGATCCTTGGGTTCTTCGGGGACGGGAAAGCGCCCCCGGATCCGACTTCCATATGGAAAGGTTCTTCCTCCTGCGCAGCCTCGCGCGCGGCCTGCGAAATTCTCTCAATTGCAGTTTCGGGAGTATTTCCCAGAAAAACCAGAGTCAGGTGAATATTTTCAGGTGGAACCCAGGAAACCTTTTCTTCAGGAACCCTGGAATCAAGAGAGCTCTGAAATCCTCTTATCCCGGTTTTAATATTTTCCGGGACAGGAACCGCAATAAACAGCCTCAGTTGCTTTGCAGAGTTTCCCACAGAAATCCAAGAGCTGCCGCAACAAACCTTTCCTTAATTTCTTTCCGCGGCCCGGTAAAGGCAACCTTTAACAGTTTCTTCTCGTCACCAATGGATAATGCCACGTATCCGGTCCCCGGCTTTCCGCCTTCACCTGCCCCAGGTCCCGCGTACCCTGTGACAGAAACTGCGCAGGAAGAACCCGAGAGCTCTTTTGCCCGCCGTGCCATCTCTATAGCTGTCTCCCCCGAGACAGCACCGTGTTTCTTTATTATACCCTCATCTACCCCCAGGAACCTTGTCTTTGCCCTGGTGGAATACACTACCAGGCCCTGCCGGAAATAAACAGAACTGCCGGACGCATCGGTTATCCTAGATGAGAGAAGCCCTCCTGTGCAGCTTTCAGCGACGGAGAGGGTCATACGTTTCTCTGCCAGCACCCTTCCCAGGGCTCCCTCAAGCGTTTCCTCACCCTCGGCATATATATTTTCCTTAAGCACATCGTAAACCTCTGCCTTTGTCTTATGAATAAGTTCGTCCACCAGAAGCTCATTCGTCCCCGAACACTTTATTATAAAATCACATCCGGCCGGAGTATCCTCAAAAGAAAAATCCAGAACACCCTCTTCAAGCTCCCTCTCGGTTCTGATAATCTCTGCCAGTTTCTCAAAGGCCTCCCCCTCGCATACTCCGAGAAGCCGGATCCTTGAAGAACGAATAATCCTGCTCTCGAACCTGGACTTGAGTTTCTCAAGGAGTCCTCCTTCCAGTATATCCCTGACCTCCGCAACAGGTCCCGGAAGAAGCACTAAAATTAAACCTCTTTCTTCCACCATCTGCCCCGGGCTGCTCCCCCGGTTATTTACAAGCACTTCAGCCCCTTCTATCACCTCTGCCTGCTTCTCGCAGGAGTTCGGGACTTTCTCCCCCCTGGAAGCGAAGTACCTTGCAACATTTGCCATCGCCCGGCGTGAAAACCTGAGTTTTCTTTCCAGGAAAGCAGCCGCGGCCCCACGGGTGATATCGTCGTAAGCAGCCCCCAGCCCCCCAACTATAAAGACCAGTTCAGCCCTTTCAGAGGCCCCGGAGAGGATATCCTTAAGCTCACCCGGGTCATCCTTGGAGGTTATTATTCTCTCCGCCTGAAGCCCTATGGATGAGAGTCCCCGGCTTAAAAAAGCGCAACTTTCCGAAACCCGTCCTGAAAGAAGCTCATCTCCTACATTTATTATTTCAGACCTCATTCTTTTCATGCCTCCACCTGATCTTTGAAACCGCCACAGCAGCAAGAAGTGTTATTATTAACCAGCCGTAACCTATAAGAAGAAGCCACCTTATCGGGTACCCGCCATAGGGTGAGATAATCTCGCCATAAAGCCCGGTTATGAAAAAATAAGCTAAAATAGCCGGGGTTATGAACCCTATGGAATACTCCCACCATTTACCTGTTTTCAAAGTAGATACACTGTTTATATATTTCCTCATACGTGAAGTCTTTATCAGCCAGGCAGCTACCACGCACTCAAGGATAGCCACAACAGTCAACCCGTAATTTGTAAGGAAATGGTCAGTTATATCAAGCCAGTGAAGTCCGGCGCCGGTAGTAAAGATAATTCCTCCCAGAAATCCGGCCAAACATAAGACAGAGACGACAGACTTACGGGAATAATGAAACTTATCCATCACCGATGAGGCAAAAGCCTCTACTATTGAAATTGACGAGGAAAGTCCTGCAAAGACAAGGATCCCGAAAAAAAGAACCCCGAATATATGAGGGAAGGCCGGGATTATGGATATCGCCTGGGGATAAGCAACAAAAGCAAGCCCCACTGACTGATCCACGACCTCCCCCACACCGACACCTCTGACCCCGGCCATATATCCCAGAGTTCCGAATACTGCCAGACCGGCGATAAGAGAGAATATGCAGTTTCCGATTGAAATAACATAGGCATTTCCGGCAAGGTCAGTCTTTCTGGGGAGGTAGGACGCATAAGCTATCATTATCCCGAAACCCAGAGAAAGCGTAAAGAATATCTGAGAAAAAGCCGCCATCCAGACCCCGGTATCGCCTAAAGCGGAAAAATCAGGTCTGAGATATTGCTTCACCCCTTCAGCGGCATTAGGAAGAGTAAGGGCCCATATAGCCAGCGCTATTATCATAAGAAAGAGCGCGGGCATTAAAATTTTGGTTGCCCGCTCAATTCCCTTTTCAACCCCTGCGTAAACAATGAGCCAATTAAGGAACCAGACAAGCAGAAGCCCGGATAGTATGGGACGGCTAAACCCCGTGATATCCCCGGGTCCGGAGCTTAACTGAAGAAAATCATTAAAGAAAAAGCTGTTGGGGTCAGCGCCCCAGGCGAGATTAAAACTGTAAAACAAGTAGTTTACACACCAGGATATAACTACCGAGTAGTATACCACTATTCCGAACATCACAAAAATAACGGGCCACCACCCCAGCCACTCAAACCGTCCTGATATACTGTGAAAACTCTTGGGGGCGGATCCCCTCTCGCGGTGACCTATCCCAAACTCAAGGATCATAAGCGGAATTCCTACTATAAAAAGAGCAGCAAAGTAAGGTATGAGAAAAGCACCCCCGCCGTGCTCATAGGCCAGATACGAGAACCTCCATATATTCCCCAGTCCCACCGCAGACCCTATAGCGGCAAAAATGAAACCGGTTCTGGTTTTCCACTGAGCTCTGTGTTCCTCGCTGAAATATTCACGTTTTCTTTTAGCCATGTCGCCTCCAAGTATTCGTTAACTGACAAAAATCAACTCAGGGTAAGACCGCTGTATCTAATATATGTATTTATATATTA
>SLGR01000058.1 GCA_007136585.1 Candidatus Sumerlaeota bacterium
AACGTCCTTGCTGTTCTTCTTAGCGGGCCCGAGACAGATAGAAAGATACTGACTCCTGAAGAGGTTGCGGAGAAAGGGTATTCGGGTATGGTGGATGAACTTCTTAAATCACGCGGTATTGACCGTGTTGAGGTAAGCAGGCAGGATCCGGAAGTAGTCTTTGCAGGCGAGGATGCCTACGTTCTTTCCACGATAAGGATAGATGAGGATGGAAACAGGGTTCTTATGGTGCACGAGCTTTTCCTTGATGAGCTTATAGAACAGGCTAAAGAGGGGCGCTCGCCTCCCGAAGAGAGAAAAGAGCTCGCATACCTTACCCGCCACGAGCAGATAGATTTTGATGCTCTTAACCGGAAAGACTCACCCGTATATCAGGCCTTTTCCGAGTACCTGGAGAAGAAGGGACTGGATCCCGCAGCCCGCGATCATTCGGCTTTTCACAGTTTTCTTCTTGAACACGAACCTTTTAAGGAAACCCATACCCGAGAATATATTCAACTTCTTAAGATAAAGAGCGATATATGGAACAGACTTGAAGCGGACCCGTACCCGGAAGAGATAACAGATATAGAAGAGTTCATAAGAAGTGAAATAGTCGATCTTTCCCTTAGGGTAAGCACCCGGGAGCTGGGAGAGGGCTTCTTAACCGATAATGACGTTTTTACTCTGGCCGGGGTTGAAACAGATGCGTCTACCGGAGCCGAGACCCTGGTTATACACGAGCTTCTGATTAATACATTAAGGGGCCGGGCTCCTCCTGAGATAAGGTCTTTCACACAGCTTCTTCTTACGGACCGGGAAGCGGCGCTCTCCCAGTATAAGAACGAGATAAAAGCAGAGAAACTTAGAGCCCAGCTTACCGCTTTCATAGAAAATTCCCTGATGAAAGAAGGAGCCGACCGGGAGGTCAGGGAACAGATACTCTCAGAAGCTATGGCAGCGGTAAACAGGATAGTGGAAAAGGTAAGTCAGGGAAGAATAGACCCGTCCGCGGAACTGAGGCTTTCATCGGCGGAATCAGAGAAAGAGATAAAATCCTCGGGGCAGCCGGTAAGGGCCGGGATGCTGGCGATGGCAGCCAACCCCATAACCTGGGGTCATATAGTAGCGGCCCTTAACGCCATTGCCGAAGATGACTTAAGCCAGGTGGTCTTTGTTGTTTCGGGACCGGATGAACGGAAACCTGTACTTGGAAGCACTATGGAAGAACGGCGTGAGATGGCAAGAGATTTCCTTCCGGGGTTCGGCGGTTTATTTGCCTACTCAGACATTTCCATGGAGGATCCGGCTGACGGCGAGACCCAGATATGGAAACTTATGGAACTTAACCGGGATGTGGAACTGGTAAAGGCCTACCTTGTGGGAGACGACCACCAGCATGTGATAAGTCCGAAGAAAGCGAATGAAGCAGCCGCGGCCACCGGGCGGGAGGAACTGGAGCTGGAGGATATATTCAACCTTGAGTACTCACTGCTTGATACTATCGGAAAGCTTTACCGGATGAGAAGGGAAAAAGCCTCCATCCTGGGTCCGGGGCAGGAAGTGGAGATAATTTTTATGGGTCGGGAACTTGGGCAGCCCCTTGCCCTGGAGAAGAAGGTTTATGACGAGATAGAGAAAGAGGGGTTTTTCAGCACCCTGGCCCCGCTGGGATTTGATGCCTCATCCACAAAGATAAGGAACGCGCTCCTGGGGATAGGGCCTGAGAGCGACCTTACCCTGCTCCCTGTGCCTCTACGGAAAAAGATAGAGAGCTACGACGAGTACCTGTACCACCTGGTTATAGACGAGGTCAACAGGTTTGCCGCTGAGCCGGTGGAACTTACCGATTCGCTCAGGAAACTTACGCCCAAAGAGCTCCTGCAGAAGGCGGAAGCCCTGAGAGACTCCGGTGAGAGAGTAACCCCCGGAAATATAACAGCCGATGAGATCACTGAGGAACCCCGGGTTAATGTAATAGAATCCGGAGATTTCACCGAGGGACTCCTGGAAGAATCCGGTAAGGAGATAGGTCAGCTTGAAGAAGTTTTAAAAGACCTCAACCTTGCAGGAGAGAGAGAAAGTGTGATTCAGTATGAAGAGATCCACGGCTGGAGAAGGATTGGGGCAGAGACCTACGGGGCCATCGCGGAGATCCTCGTAGAGGATGAGGCCGGAAGAAGATATACCAGAAGGTTCATAGCCAAGGCCATAGTCAAGATGGAACCGGGGAGAGTCGCCCGGGACTGGCTTGAACGTATGAGGTTCCTGGAGGATCTGGGGATAAAAACGCCCCGTATATACAACGATCACGAGCATGCTGTCCGTAAAGCGACTTTTTATCAGGAATGGCTTGAGTACGATGCTGACGAGGCGCTCAGAAACGCCGAAGACCGGCAGGCATACCGCTTTCTGGTAAGTGAACTGGCAAAAATAGCCGCTGCTTTGGATGCGGCCGGGTTTGCCCCCCGTGATTTCATAAGGGACCTGCGCAGCGACGGAGAGTCATTTTATTATACAGATGTCGGGGAGGACCTTGGTGTTCCCGCGGAAGCTCCGGGCGAGCGGGCTAAAAACCAGCTCCTTGCAAGGTTCAGCGGCGAGGATATGGAATACGCCGCGCGTGAATACAACGCCGCCCTGGAAACTTTAACCCGGCCAGTTGCGGAGCCTGAACCTGAGCCTGAAATAGATAAAGAGTCTCTTGAAAGCGTTAAGGACAGCATAGAGTACAGCGGGAAAAAATGGGCTTCGGTTGTTGATACATATTATAAGGGAGGAAAAACCGACCCTCACGTCAATTTTCGTAATAGAAGGGAAAACCTCAATACGGTAGAGAGTCTCATCAGCTGGCTTAAGGAAATGAAGAATGACCTGGCGGAGATAAGAACTGAAGACAGGAGCAGGCTGCAGACGAGAAATATGATGAGAGCCTTTGACGCTGTAATAAACGAATACACAGAAATAACAGAGAAGCTAATGGCTGTGAGAGACGGAAGGATGGATATTTCAGAGATTTACGCAGATGAGTTTTCCGCTCTCTCATTTAAAACCGTTACTTCAGACGGGGTAATAACTGTTTCAACAGAGGATTACAGAGGACATTTCTTTTCTCTTAAAATAAACCCCCTTAGCGGTGAAATAAGTATCTACGCCTATGATACAGAGATAGGCATAGACACTCCGGATTATATATTAAGAGAATTAATCAGGGCCGTACTTGAGAGCGCTGATCCGGAGCTCTCAGAGGTTCTTGAAAATAACCCGCAGGCCGGGAGATTTCTGGAAGATCAGCTGGTTTCTGAGGAAGCTGTCATTAAAAGAGCGGTTGTTTCCCGGGACGATTTACGGGAGGACGTGGATCCCGTATCCGAAGAAGACGCTGTGGTTATTGAAGAGACTCCTGAGCCGGTCACTCCTGAAATAAAGGAAGAGCCCGCTCCGGCCGTTACACCGGATGATACCGAAGGTATCAGGGAAATTCTTGATGATTTTATAAATAACGAATCCTTACGGGAGAAGGTCTACGAGTTCGCGGTAAGGTACCGAATCTTTCTCGGAATGAGCACCGAAGAAATTGTGGAGGCGTTAGGCCTTGTCTCCTCCGCCCTTGAGATTATTCAGGCTGAAGGGCATATTGCTGCTGATCCGGTAAAGGCCGCTATCATTGAAGCCTACCTGGAGAGGATCAGCGAGAACCCGGAGGCGCTTGAAACCGACACAAAGGAAAAAATAGCGGAAAGTCTTAGGGGTTCCGTAAAAGAACTTATCGCCGCTTCTGACAAGGCCCCCCTGCTTGAGAGGGCTTCTGACAGGGTTTTCAGGGTATACCAGGACGCCCTTTCAAGGATTTACTCTCAGATCACAAATAACGTGACCTGGGGGTCGGATATAAGGCTTAACCTTATAAACGTATTAGCCGAAGTAAAGAGAAACATCAACAGGGTCACCTCCCGTAATTTCAGGTTCAGGAGGCTCCGCAGGAGGTATGACAGGCTTGTGGCGCGCAGAAACACCCTCGCGGGTGAAGCGGGTAAACTCCAGACTCCCGAGAGCAAACAGGCGCTGGCAGATATAAGTTTCAGAATATCGGTTCTGGAAAAGGCTATGCTTGAGGTTCAGCTTGAGGTACAGAGAAACCTTATAGAGAGGCTTAAGACCGTTGTAAGAACCGAAATGGCGGAGGAGGCCGATGCGGGAAGGGTAGAGGTGCTGGAGCGGGTTATCCGGGTTATAGAGACCGATACAGAGAAGAGGGTGCCTGCTTCCGACGGCAGCGAGATTGTAATCCCCAGAAAGCTCCCCGAAGGCCTGGTTGATACTTCCCGTTCCATCATATACCGCTGGTCCCTGAGAATACTCCCAATGGGGTTTGCCGCCCTCTTTGCCTTTATTACGAACAACTTTCATCTTGCCGTTTCCATTCCGCTCTTTTTCCTGACTTACAGGGTGCTGGAGCCGCCTGTAAGAAACATCCTTATACTCATAGCCAGGATATTTATGAAAGATGACCATTATCCCTCAGTCGATAACTTGGAGAGGGCCATAAATATGAAGCGGATGCAGGGGGGTGTTTATAGGATGGGTATAGTTATGCCCAAATTCGCAGACAGTAAGGGAGTAGCCGACACCCCGTTCCATTACCAGATTATAAACCTCAAGAACCTCCAGCATACCATTGAAAAGTTCGGGACCGAGCATTTCCTTCCGTTTCTTATGGTTGTTTCCAATTCAATACCCAATAAACTTATAAAGGATTTTGCCGGGGTTCTGGATGAAAAGATTAAAAACGACAAGGAGAACCGGCTCGGTCTTAAAGAAAACAGAGAGCTTCTTACGGAGCTTTATAATGAGAAACATTCCGCCTACACCAGGAATAAATCAGAGCTTTTTGAGTTTTTCAGAGAGGCTGGATTTATGGAACGCGGCGCGGACGAGTACTACTGCCAGGTAAGGGCCCGGGTTCTTTTAAACGAAAGGGGCGGGTATAATGATACGTTTTTCCGCGAGCTCCGGGAGAAGTTCGGAATAAAACTTACAGATGGAGAGAAAGAGGGTATAAAGAGGATAGTAAGGGCGTACACGGAAGATTTTGAAAGTATTGTATCAAGGTTTCCGGAGAGCTCCCGCTCCGCAGCAGAGAGTCTCCTGGAAATTACTGAGCTTGACGAGGCCAGGGAGAATATACAGGAAGCTCTTCCCCAGCTCAAGAAGGTCCTTTCTGATATGGGATACACGGAAGAACTCATTGAGAAGAACCTGGAAGAGGTGCGGGCCCGGGAGCGTCTCAGGGAGATTGAGGAAAAATATATTGATAACCCGCAGGAACACCTGGGGACGGAGCTGACCCTGCCTTACTATGAGATAATGAGGACAGAGATGCTCCAGATTTTTGCGGATGCGATGTACGGAGAGAACGCTGTTCCCTGCCTCTACCTTCCCCACCAGAGCGCGCATTACGAAAAGGCCGGTCTTTATGAGGATTTAACCTCCGGCAAGGTTGTTCTTGAGCAGGATATATCTGAGCGGGGCTGGAGAATGGGCCGGGTTGAGAGAGACAGCAGCGGAAAGGTCATAAAACGCGGAGATCCGGTTGAGAAGCTACACGTGGTTTATGATGCCGAAGCCCTTGAGACGGTCGAAAGGATAAAACAGCTTCAGTCGGACCTTGAGACGGCGGATGAGAACCGCCGGGCGGAGCTCAATGAGATTATATCCGGACTCCTGCAGGAGATAGAAGAGCATAAACTCAACGAGCTTGTAAAACCCGCCGATTCACCAAACGCCTATAAGAGGAAACCGGGCGGATTTTTCAAGAAAGTCGGAAACGTTTTTGTTTTTATCCAGTTCATGTCCCGGGGTCGCACCTTTCCCGAAATATACACAGATTATACCACGGAGGGTTTGAACCACGTTTCGGATCCGGGCACTTCCATGCTTTACCACGATCAATACGGCGCCCTTATCTCCGGCGACTTTGAGAAGGTCCTGGGGATTGAGTTTACAGGAAGTGACCTGGCCCGCCCCGAGGGTATTAACCTTCCCGATGAGAACGTGGTTGATAAGGTCACGCTTCTTGATGATAAGAATAATATACTTCCGGGCTCTGTTGAGGCGGGGCTGAATTACCTTGAGGA
This sequence comes from Candidatus Sumerlaeota bacterium, assembly GCA_007136585.1. Lineage (GTDB taxonomy): Bacteria > CG03 > SLGR01 > SLGR01 > SLGR01 > SLGR01. Next base: position 6,117 of record SLGR01000058.1, read on the forward strand.
CGACCGTCACCAGTATACTGTAATGGGCGGGCCGATGATAAGCGTGACCGAGCCGGCCTCTATCGCTACGGGGGATCCCATAAGTTCTCCCGGGCTTATTACCGATATATATTCCAGGATAGTTCATAACCTCTGGACCTCCTCTACGGAGTCCTGGCTTTTCAACCGCGCCTCTGCAGCGTTCGGGAAATGGATGCATGACCAGCGCGCCTACAACGCCAAGCACGAAGAGGAGCTTTTCCCGCCGGACAGGTCTGCCAGCCATGACTGGCAGGAGTCTTTCTTCTTCTGGTGCGAGGCTGTTTTCGGGGTGGATTCCAGGGTTTCCCGCCTGACCGGAAGGATACTCGGAAGAAGAGGCAGGTACAGGGTCTCGACGCTTGAACTCACCGAGGACCAGGAGATACTGGAGTTCAAGCGCGGGCGCGAGGTTCTCATGTTCAGGGTTACCTATGACAGGGAACTTGAAGACTCAAGAAAACAGACGGTATTGGAAAGACTCAACTCCCATACGGGAGAGTACGAGTTTGAAAGAACCTTTACCGGGATATCAGGTATGAGCAGAAGTGAGCAGGTAAAATACATCTCCGGGTTTTACGACGGTGTATTTGAGGTGGGCGAGCGGGACCTGCTTACGGTTATACAGAAGATGATACGCAGCATCCGCTGGTACCTGGGCGATAACCAGATGATATCAATGGTAGGCAACCTGATAAAATCCCTCATAGGTCCGGTCTCCCGCCCGGTTAATTATATTCTCAGCCGGACAGGGTTCGGAAAAAGGATGCAGGATGCCGGACTCTGGCTGGGAGAGGGGTATATTGATAGAATGGCCCCCGCTGCCAGAGACCATTACCAGAAGCTGAGCTGGAGGCTGTGGGGAGAGGTCATTTTCGGGGCTTTTCTGATCTCATCCATGATAACGGTTGTGGTGCCGACCCTGGGCGGGGTTGTATATCCGGCGCTTATGATAGCCCAGTTTGCTTTTGTCGCTGTAGGTATAATAGGCATAGGCCAGTTTATAGCCCCTATATGGTACGAGTTTCAGCAGGCCTCAAGGGTCCTGAGAGACGGGGAAAGGATATCCCCTGTAAGAGCAGCGGGGATTATTGTAAGGATGATAGGCGCGGGCCTGGGAAGGGTTTATACCAGCACAATGGTTGCTCTGGCAAATATAGTAATAATTCCCTCCGCGTTTTTCTCAAAGGGGGGGATATACCATTCAATATTAAACCATATTCCTTTTGACTGGTTTGCCTCAAGTATGGGAGCTATAGCCGAACAGCGCGGGATCCCCTTTGAAGAGTACCGGAAGACATACGCTACGGCCCGGACCGTGGGAGTTACCATCCTGTCATGGTTTGCCGTATGTATCGCCCAGGGGCTAATGCCTTTTACGATTGTAAGCGCTTTGGGTATGGGGGTTATAGTTCTCAGCCTTACCACCGCCTCCTACTATGCCTGGAGATCCGGGCTTCCTACTCATATGAGGGCTAAGATGAGCAGTTTTAAGGAGGCCTTGAGGGAGAGGGGCGGGGCCATGTTTATGCTCAGCCTTGTGCTCTTTTCCACCGTATTTCCGGTAATGTCGGATGTCATAAACGCGGGTGCTGCCATCTTAAACGAGATACTCCCCTGGGAGATCCGGACCCAGGAACAGATTGAGAGAGAGGCTCAGCTTCAGTGGGCCGAGGACGAGGTGGCGGCGCAGGCCCTGAGCCAGCTCGACGGGGAAGCCGTGAAGATACTTCTTACCCTTCAGGCCATGCAGGATTTCTCGGAGGAGAGAGATGTTGAGCTTAAGGAACTCTTTGAGGCTTTTGAAGAGGAGCTCAGAGTTTCAGGGGAGATAAACGACAGGGTAATAGAACTTATAAGCCGTGCGGAACCCGATAAGCAGTGGGAAAATGTGACAGATGCCGCCCAGGAAAATCTTTTTACCCTGGCCCATTATGAGAGAGTAGGGGAATCCATAGGGTGGGGAGATGAAAGGGGTCCCAACGCCTATGCCCATTTTGTTAATTTCTTCAAGGATAAGATCGGGATTGACGATTTTTTCAAAAGAACGCCGGTTGAGAGGATGCTTAATGAGCATAATATACGCACAGACGGAAGGTACTCGGGCAATCTTTCCTACTATCTTGCCGTAATTGACGCCTATATAGATAACGAGGTAGGCGGGTATACCGATTTCAGTTCGGGAGAGTTCGGGCTCAGGGGACCCGAGCATCTTGTAAATGAGATAGAAGATACTTTCGGCATTACTCTTGAGGGGGACGGGGTTGAGGCGTTAAATAAACTTCTGACCGACAGGGATTTTTACAGGGTATGGGACCGGTGGCACTCTGATGAGAAGGTTAGCGTATTTATGACAAGCAGCGACAGGGAGGAATTGGAGCAGCTTCGTACCGTTACGAATTATATAAGGTTGGGCAAGGATGTTTCAGAACTTACCCCCCAGGAAGAGGAGCTCCTTAAACAGCTTAACAGGTTCCTCCTGGAAAATACTTTTCCCATAACTGTCTGCCCGAGGAACCGGGGGGATGCCTATGATGCCGCTTTTGAGAAAGCGCTCTCCTGGGTGGAGAAGCAGATAGTATACGAGAAATGGGTTGCCGAGGCTATGGGTGTGGATATAAACAGGGGTGAGATAACCTTTGAGGACAGGCGCGAGGAGTTTGAGCGTAAACGCCGGGAGCTTTACGACCAGACCAGACTCAGCGCCGCCGATGAGGACCAGCGGAGAGCTATTGAGAGAGAAATCTTCTTCAGGGATATCGAAGAGGAAAGAGAGTTCAGAAGAGAGCAGGAGGAGCTGGAACTTATCATAGGAGAGGTTTCCTCCCAGGCAACGTATTTCAGGTCTCTCGGGTACGACAGGGATCAGATAATCTCATTTTTTAATTCTATGTACAGGCTCAAGAGCAACCCTGACGTTCAGTCGTGGCTCTCCAGGGTTCCCGCGGATGAGCACGAGGGGCTGCTGACATTCCTTGTTCACTGGCAGAACGCCCAGGCACAGGAGCGGGGGCTTACCTCCGAAGAGAGCGACCGGTGGATGGATAAGTGGCTGCATATACATGAGAAACTTATTTCAGATCCCGAAAGCTGGTATAACCAGCAGCACGCAAACCTTGAGCCTGAGGAGGCTGAAGGGTTTCTCGGGTCATATATAACCCTTCAGGTGGCTGTTATGGACCAGAGGGGTTGGGACCTTGAGACCGGGGACAGGTACATGGAACTCCTGGGAGAGAAACTCAGTCAGCTTGAAAACCATGAGTACATAACATCCATAGAAGATACTGGAGAGAGGGAAGGAATGCTTCTTTATGCCGCGCAGTTCTGGATGGAGCATACCAACTGGCAGAACCTTGATGACTGGAGAGGGGCCCAGTGGAGTTACCAGGATGCAGATAACTGGCTTTACTTTCATATGGTTATTGAAAATAACGACTGGGTACTGGATGCCCTGGAAAATATTGAGCTTTCCGAAAGCGAGAAAGAGGCCGGTATTTCGCTTGAAGATAAAAAGAAGGGTTTTATCGGGGCCCAGGTAAACCTCGCGCTTAACCTTATGCTCACCTACTCAAGCGACGAGGCCTATAGTGAGCTCTCAAACGAGGAACTGCGCGGCGTTGTAGAGAATAGACTTAACGATATTTTCGGCGCCATGGAAAGGCTTGAGGAGAGCAGGGCTTTTAATGATTACATAGAGGTTGAAGCCCGTCAGACCATGGAAATGCAGATTATGCTGAAGGTCCTTGAGAGAGGCGATGATCTGACTCCTGCGGAGATGGAGGAGATAAGGGCTGAAGTTGAAGCTTCCTTTGACGGGTTTGAGTTCAGGAACGCCAACCTCACGTATTTCGCCCTTTACCAGGATATAATGGGTTTTACTGATAGTGAGCTTGAAAATTACCTTGATTTTTATGTCACCATATCCCGGAACCCGGCTGTAGAGACCTGGGTGAATGAGGTTGTAAGGGAAGCCGCCGCTGAGAACCTGCACGAGGCGGAGATTGACGGTCAGAGAAAGGGTTTTATAAGTTCCATAGTTTTCCAGGGTATGGCTCTTACCGATTCCCGCGGTTTTACCGCGGAAGAGGCGATGGAGTTTCTTGAAAAATGGATAGATACCAAGAAGGTTATCCTTGAGAATGAAGGGTTCGGTGCTATCCTTTCAGAGTATGACCGGGATTTACAGGAAGGTATTACGGGGTTTCTCGCCACTTATATTGTAGACCTTGAGATCACTCCCGAAGATACTTCCAGGCTTCTTGGAAACCTGGTTATGGCCGCCGAGGCTTCGGAAGATACCCTGGACAGGGTCCTTTCATTTAATGAGCTTTTCTATTTTGCCAAGGAAATAACCAACCGGGCCGGAGGCGATCTGGCTACCAGGTTTCAGCTTGACAGGGAGTTCCGCCAGTTCAGCATAAACAGGGAAACCCAGGTCCTGAGCCTGGTAAGGGAGTTTTACGATATAATAGGCGAAACTATACCGGAAGGTGATCCCGACGGGATACTTGAGCGCTACGAGCGAGAGGTCAGGCACGGGGCCACCGCGCAGGAGGTTCTTCAGATGCTCCTTAAGGAGTTTCCCGGGTTCTACGATATGCAGGCGGAGAACTTTCTTGCGCAGAATTTCAGGGGAATGGAGCAGATGGTAAGCCGTGATACAGGCCTCCCCTATGACCGGGCTCTGCTTGCTGAGGACGGGACTGTGGCTGAAAATTATGAGCCTTCTTCTACCTCAAATATGGCTGTTTACCTGGGTTCAATAGTGACAATGCGCGACCAGGGGATAATAACCGGGGAGCATGCCAGGAATATCATAGGGCATACCCTCTGGTCAATGAGTAATCTTGAGACGACCGAGGACGGGCAGCTTTACAACTGGTACAGCGCCCGGACAGGAGATCCGATCCCTGTGCACGGAAAAATGGGTCTGGATGAGGACGGTGTTCCGGTAAGTATCACTCAGGGTTATTTTGTATCCTCGGTAGATAACGGAAACCTCATTATGGCCCTTGAGGGCGTCAGGGAAGCCTACTCTGAGGATGAAGAGATCGTTGAGCTTGTCGGAGAAATCCTTGAGCCGATGAAAGAAGGTTTCAGGGGGGCGTTCTATGACGAGGGTTACGGCGCTCTCCGCCTGGGGTACACCGTAACTGAGACCGATGCCGGTGAGTTCAGGTACGTTTCGCCCTATCATTACTCTGATCTTGGAAGCGAAGCCCGCGCTCCCATAGCGGTTCTGGAGGCTATGGGATACCTCCCGGCGGGGAGTTTTTCCTCTCTTACCTCGGAGCCGGTCACCGTAAATGTCGCAGGAGAAGAAGTTACACTCTTTAAGACGCACGACGGAGGGGTTTTTCAGTACCTTATGCCTGAGATATTCCTTGGAGAGAGAGCGCTTTCGGATGAATTCCGTGTAAACCACGAGAACCTTGCAGCTTTCATGATAGACCGGGGAGACGGCGCGCTTCCTGCCGCTTACTCGGCATCTTCCGCACCTGACGGCTCTTATATAGGAAATGCGGGGTTCAGGGAACTGGGTTCAAGAACCGATACTGAGGTAATAGAAGGTATCCTTACCCCCCATGCTATTTACCTTATGGGCGCGGTTGCCCCGGAGGCTGCGGAGACGGCTCTAAGCAACCTGCGCCGCGAACATCCGGAGCTTTTTCACGCTGGTTCGGGTTTTGCCGATTCAATTGATTTAAGCACAGGCGAGAAATCCGGAAGCATACTTATGCTCAACCACGGGATGAGCGCTATGGCCTCGGGCGATTTCTCCAGGTACGTGAGGGCTGCGGCAGGGGAAGAGGCTCTGAGGGATATATACTCTGCTCATCCCGGTTCCTCCGAGTTCGGAGCATCCGCGGTATCCGAGATGCCGGCCCTTGAGAGGTTTGATGAAACTACGGAGGGCGAGATAGAAATCCTCTCAGAGATAGATGCGGAGATATCCGATATTGAGCAGAGGATAGAAAGACTCGGTCCCGAGACTGGAGAGTATCTCTGGGGGCTGAGGGACCGGATTGAGGATCTCAGGGAGGAGAAAAGGGCCGTAATCAGCAGAGTTGACGCCCTCCATGATAACGCTGCTGTTATTGACAGGAATATAAGGGAGAGCCAGGTTGAGGCGTCAAAGAAGATGGCCGTGATGGCTCTGGGGGTAATTGTTTTAGCCGTAGGCTACTCAAATATAAGCAGGCGGGTCAGAGACCGGATGGATGAGAGGCGTAAACGGGCAAAGGAGAGAAGACGCAGGGCCAGGGAGAAGCTTAAACCGCATACACCGGAGCAGCTGGTAGAATCTTTCAATAAACAGATCAAGGCTCCTGCCGCCGAGTTTAGATTTGACGGTTCGGTAAACCAGCCGGTGCTCCCGGACCTTCTGGCCAGGCTGGCAGAGGCCTACAGCGCCACCGAGCCGGGAGCCATAAGTTACTCAGTCTTTCACAACCCTGAAACCGCCTGGGGGATAAGGGCCGTCGACGAAAGCAATATTGAGATAAACCTTGCCTATTACAATAACCTCTCCGCTGAATCCGACAGGAAAAACTTCGCCTCTGACGCCGCCCAGGTGCTCGGCGGGTTAAAGTCGGTTGCCGAAGGCAGGGAGCCGGCTCCGTCATTCAGCCGGTACCTGGATAAACTCAGGGAAGTTTTTACCGACCGGGAGGTCAGGGATATTACAAGGCTTTATGAACAGATAAACTCATACCGGGATGAGTTCCACGGAATGAGCCCGGAAGAGATCATCCGGCGCCACAGAAGCCTGAGAAGGCGCGTAACAGAAGATGGTGAGGAGTTAAGCCGGGTCCTTCCGGAAGCCTATGCCCTTATAAGGGAGCTTTTATTCAGGACGACTGGTGAGCGGCTGTATGATGTTCAGCTGGTGGCGGCCGTGGCCCTTGCCTACGCTCCGGAAAATATGAAAGGCACCGTTGCCGAGATGCTTACGGGTGAGGGAAAGACCCTTTCAGCGATAGCGGTGCTTTACCTTAACGCCCTGGCCGGAAAAGGGGCCTATATGGTGACTGCAAACCGCTACCTTGCCGAACGTGATGCCGCAGCCGCGGCAGAGGTTCTCTCACTGCTCGGAATGAGCGTTGGGGCTTTAGGCGAAACCCCGATGGATGCCAGGGTATCTGCAGAAGACGGGTCTCTCATAAGTTCCAGCCGCAAGGGCGCCTACGCTGCCGATATAACTTACGGGACACTCAGCGATTTTGCTTTCGATTATATGCGCGACCGCTCGGCCGAACCCTTTGCCAGGGTGCAGCGGGAAGACCCGTTTCCTTTTACAGTGGTTGATGAAGCCGATTCAATAATGATAGACGAGGCCTCCACCCCGTTTGTTATATCCAGGGAAGGGCGCGAAGCTCTTGAATTCCATCTGGCCCTGACTGAGATACTTGAAGCCGCCGATCTTGAAGACGGTGTGGATATTGAAGTGGACCACCGGCAGCGTACCGTGAACCTTACCGATTCCGGGTATGACAGGATAGAGGAACTTCTTGCCGGAAGAGGGATACTCGCGGAAGGGGAGGGGATGATGGATTCCGAAGATTCCGAACTTATTCTCTACGCCCTTGACGCGGCCCTTCAGGCCCGGTTCCTCTTCAACAGGGGTATAGATTATATAGTTGAAAATAACGAGGTTATCCTGGTTGACCGCGAGACCCAGCGCCAGATGCCCGGAAGGAGACTTTCAAACGGTATACATCAGGCGATAGAGGCTCTGGAGGGCGTGGAAGTCCGGCCTGAGAGCCTGACGGCGGCCCGGATGACGATTCCCCATTACCTGGGAAAATTCAGTCGTCTGGCAGGTATAACGGGAACGGTCCGGAGCGCTTACGGGGAGTTTGAAGAGGTTTACGGGCTCTCGGTCAAGTTTATACCCGAGAGGATACCTTCCGTACGGGTGGACCAGCCCCCAGTTTACTACAGCACCCGGGAGCGGGCCTGGGAGGGGCTTTCCGGAACTATAAGCGATATGAGGGAAAAAGGGAGGCCTGTACTTATAATAGCCCACTCCATAAACGAGGCCGATGAGATAAGCGGGGCCCTCCGGGAAGCAGGTATAGAGCACAGGAAACTTACCGCTGAGAACGTATCGGAAGAGGCCGATATAATAGAATCCGCCGGAGTAAGCGGCGCCGTTACAGTAGCCACGGATATGGCCGGCAGGGGAACGGATATAAAAATAGATACTGAGGTTGAGAGGCGCGGGGGTCTGCATGTGGAGATAATGGGTGAATCCGCCACGGCCGGACGCGTAACCGCGCAGGCCAGAGGAAGGGCCGCAAGGCAGGGCCAGGCCGGTTCTTCCAGGGTTGTTATAACCGGCGAGGATGACCTTATAAGGGAACACGCCGACGGGAGGCTCAGGCGGGCTCTTGAGGAACTTGAGTCCGGCGCGGAACTCCCCGGGGATATTTATGAACGGATACTTGAACTTCAGCGCAGGGTGGAGTCAAACGCTGCCGAGACCCGCAAAGAATCAATGAAGTTTGATACCCCCGCGCAGGAGCTTGCGGATTCCCTCTATGAAAGGATATCCGGAATATACGGGGCAACCGCTTCCGATTATATGGAGCTTCTTCTCAGATACGCCGATGAGGCGGTAGAAGAGATAGTAATAAGAACCTCATACGAATCTCAGCAGGAGTTTGAGGAAAAGATGGTAAACACCTTTGGTCCGGTTATATTAAGCGGTATCAGCCTCAGGCCCGGGAGACGGGATACGGCGGATGCGGTAAGGGAAAGGCTTAAGGACGCGCTCCGGAAATGGGGGGAATCGGGGCTTCAGGGAATGAACAGAAGGGTCTTCCAGACGGTGTTTTCCTCCCGCCTGGAAGAGGCTGTAAGCGTTCTGATGGAGGAAGCCGATACCCTGAAACTGAACGCTATCTCCAGGGCCCGGATAGAGCAGAAAAATCCGGAGGATATATACAGAAAGGAACTGGCTCGGTTTCATCAGGATCTTTTCAGAACAGTATATGAAGGGGCATTTTCGGAACTTACAGGAGAAAGGGGCGGAGTCTCAGCCGTATACCGGAAACCTACAGTAAGAGAACCGGAAGAAAGAGTTGAGGAGAGACCCGTCGAAGAACCCGCTGTGGATGCGGCCCCTTACCTAAGGGAAGTTGCCCGGAGTAAGCTGGGGCCGGCTCTCCAGGAACGTATAACTCCCGAGAATTTCACTCAGGCTCTTCGCAGGGCATCAGACGAACTTACCCCGGCTCAGTATGAAGACGGCACCGGTGACGAGGTTGTCTTTGAGCTCCTTATTGAGGCCCTCCGCGGTTCCTCTTCAAGAGTATCCAGGTATAGCACACGCACTCTCATGGACCGAATAGCGGTCCTCAGGGGCGCCGGGATAGAACTTTCGGTAACGAACCTTACACAGCCGGGGAGGTTTTACGGGGATGTTGAAGCAATAAGTTCAAGGCTATCTCCGGAAATGGCCCGGGTGTTTTTTGAAAATTCCAAATACTTTGCCCGTAACCCCGGTAAATTAGGTGTTCGTAACACTCGCGCTCATTTCTTAAACCGGGCCCCCAAGGTGATGGAGGTTATAGAGGTTCTGCAGAGCGCGACAGGTATCCCCGATACCCGTAAGTACGAGCTTCTTAAGATATACCTCCGAGAGGATTATATGACTCCGCGCAAATTAAGAATACCCGCCGATATAAGGGATATAGCCCCCCGCGAACTGAAAAGATACCTTGTAACCCACGAACTTGAAGGAATAAGAAAAGAAACCGGTAAAGTTTTTAGAGAGTTTGCGCTTCCGGAACCGGCAGAAGAAGTTCCGGCTGAAGTGACGGTCTCTGAACCTGAGAAACCCGTTTACAGCCGGGAGCTCCAGACTTCGGAAGAACGTTTCGGAACAAAGCGTTACAGCCGGCTCCTGCTTAGCCCATCGGACCTCATCGGCCGGGAAGAGTTTGATAAGTACGGCACGGTAACAGGCGTATTCAACCAGGGTGTTGTTGAAGATAAAATGGTTTACCGGGTCTGGTATGAAGATGATAACAGAACCTCCGTAATAGGTGTGGCTGATATTGAGTACGAGAGCCGCTCGGGTGAGTACCGCGTAAGAAAGGATACCTTAAGGCCGCTTATCAGCCCTGAAGATGCCGTAGATTACGGGTACGAATCAATAGCCTCCGAGGACCCCCGCCTTACAAAGATAGATGATTACTACGTTATTTCCTACACCGAGGTGGTGGTGGATGAGGACGGGAGCTCATACGCCGTCCCCGCGTCCGCTCTTACGAAAGATTTTAGGACCATAGAACACAGGGGTCTCATAGCCTCGGACAGGTTCAGGGATTACTCCCATAAGGACGGCATCCTCCAGCAGCTTCCTGACGGGCGCATAGTTCTTATTCACAGGGTTAAGCCGGATATACAGGTCTTTGAGGTGGGGCGTTCCGTAGAAGATATTATCAGGCTGATAGAAGACAGGGAATACCGGACCGCTGTATGGGAAGGTTACGAACTTGAGAATAATATAATAATCAGGGCCTCGGAAGATGAGTGGTACGGAGGCGGGGCTCCACTCGTAGAAGTAAAAGGTATGGAGGATATTAAATACCTCTTTACCGTTCACAGGGCTTTTTACGTTGTTGAGGACGGAGAAAGGGTAAGAAGGTACGTTGGGGAGATATCCGGCCTGGATGCGGATCTTAAGGTTGTTGCCGAGCCGCAGGTATTCATAACCCCGAGGATGGATTATGAGAAAGCGGAGAGCGCCACAGGGCGGGCCAGGGAGGTTTTTGAGGAGATAGGGCTCCTGGACCTTGAGAATACCTTCCCCGAGGGAGCTATTATAAGAGACGGGGTTCTTCATATCTTTTACGGGGCCGGGGATCTTCACTGCGCCGCGGCTACTGTACCCCTGGACAGGATAAGCGAACTCTTCGGGCGGGAATTGATGCCTGTCGCAGAGACCGTTTACGGGACAACTGAAATAAATCAGTGGTCCGGAGGCCAGGATCTTACCCCTGCCGAGACAAGGTACCTTCAGGTACTTCTTAAGAGTATGCCGGCAGATGAGAGGTCCGCTCTTATGGATGAGGGGTTTGCTTCCAGGATAGCTCCCAAGATGGGAGCGGCCTCAGATGCTGTCGGAGCTGACGAAGCGCCTGAGTTAAGCGATAATATTTACGCCAAACTGGGGGTAATGGATATTCTCAGCCGGGATAAGGATCTTCTGGGAAGGACGCTCAGGGTCCTTGCCTCATACGAGAGTGCCCGGGAAGCTTATGATATCTCCTCGTACAGCGATGAAGATACCCTTGAGGGATTTTCCCGTATCTACCGGGAAAACCTGGGTGATATTGACGTGATTGAGGGTGCGGCCATACAGGTATTCTTTAACGAGGTGCTTCTTACACCGCGTATGGGTTACACCCAGCCCGCCCTCAGGAAGACCCTTGAGCATATAATGGGAAGCAGGAGTTACGGGTACAGGCAGATACCCGAAGAGTTCCGTTCCCTTATAATAGATAAGGCCATCGGAATAAATGAAGAGTTCCAGGGCGAGGCCCGTATAATCCGTACTGTCACCGGCACAGGATTCATTCAGGTTACAGATGAGATAGGCATAACCGGCCCTGTTTCCGGGATCAGGCATCTTATAAACGCTATACTTGGTATAGGCTCCGCGGCCGTCCTTCCGATCGTTCCGGTGGTCAGGCCCGGGGATAGCGGGATGGAAGGTATCCTTAACTCTATGTTCCTTAGAACAGGCGACGGTTTTATAGTTCTTCGGGAGAGGATACGCGCCATCCTGGGCGGGCGTGTTTCAAGCGGTATGATGCCGGATATAAACCAGGCCGCCTACATACTCTACTCCAATTAAGGCAACCCTGATTTCACGCTCCTTTTACTTTAAATTCACATATTTTTCAGATAAAAAAAGTATAATCAAAGC
>SLGR01000244.1 GCA_007136585.1 Candidatus Sumerlaeota bacterium
CGTTCCGCATATCATCGGTATCTGGTTTAAAAGCAAGCCCCAGAACACCTATGGTTTTTCCCCTGAGGTTCCACAGAGAGTTCCGGGCTTTCTCAACCATAAGTCCCCGCTGGTATTCATTGATACGCTGAACTTCCTTCAGCAAACTGAAATTATATCCCAGCTTTTCTGAGATTTTTATAAAAGCTGAAAGGTCTTTAGGGAAACAGCTTCCTCCGAACCCCGCACCGGCATTCAGAAAACTCCCGCCTATTCTTTTATCAAGCCCCATCCCCCTTGCCACCTCCCTTATATCCGCCCCGGTACGTTCGCATATCCCGGCTACAGCGTTAATATAGGAAATTTTCAGGGCAAGAAATGAGTTAGAGGCGTGTTTTATAAGTTCTGAGCTCTCAATACTGGTAATAAGTATCTCCGTCCGTTCGCTTATGGGTGCGTAAAGCTCCTTCATTTTATCGGCTGCTTTCCGGGACTCCACCCCTATGACAACCCTGTCAGGGTGGAGAAAATCCTTAACGGCAACCCCTTCACGGAGAAACTCGGGGTTTGAAGCGATATCGTACTCGGCTCCCTCGGGAGAATATTTCTCAACTGTTCTTTTTATCCAGGTTCCGGTCTCAACGGGGACAGTGCTCTTGGAAACAATCAGCCTGTAGGAATCAAGGTTTTCAGCTATCTCCCTTGATACGGCCTCAACGTAGCAGAGGTCTGCAGACCCGTCCGGAAGAGGAGGCGTATTTACTGCCACGAATATAATTTCAGAGCTGCTCACACCTTCTTTTACGGAATCAGAAAACTTTAGCCGGCCCGCTTTAACATTCTCGTCAATAAGTTCCCCGAGCCCCGGCTCGTAAATAGGCACTCCCCCTGATTCAAGGGTACGTATTTTATCCCGGTCATTGTCTATGCAGATAACCTCGTGTCCCATATCCGCAAAACAGGTCCCTGAAACAAGTCCAACATAACCCGCTCCCACAACTGCTACTTTCATTTTATATAGTTCCTTTCATCTGATACATCTGAAAACACTTCCCAGGCAGTACTGGAATTGTCTGTTTTCGGATTTCGGCGAAAGCCGACCTCGGAGCAACCACAGGTTGCGAGAATGAGAAAACGGATAATGACAGTAATGCCTTATTTTCATCCTTTTTTGTGAGTAATATACTCATAGACGTTTAACCTGCTACGACTTCCGTTCCCCTCTGTTTGTTTTATCATACTCAGCCCTTACGTTTATGGTAATCCCCCCGCGCGGAGTAAACCTGCCTTTAACGGCAGCCCTCCTGGGACGGCAGGCCTTTATCAGGTCATCAAGTATCCGGTTAACTATTTCCTCCGCAAACCCCCTATGGTTCCTGAAAGAAAAGAGATACAGTTTCAGGGATTTGCTTTCAATACACTTCCTTTCCGGAACATAGGTTATTGTTATCCTGGCAAAATCCGGCTGAGAGGTAACCGGGCAGAGCGAGGTAAACTCGGCGGTCTCAAACTCAATCTCATAATCCCTGCCTGATTCAGGGTTGTCAAAAACCTCCAGGGTCGCCTCTTCAGGGCTCCCGGGGTACCTGGTCTCCCCGCTTCCAAGTATTGTGATTTTATCTTTCATCTTTATCTTCCTCCGGCATGCCGCCAGCCCCCCTGATCCCTTTTTCGCGCTGAATGCAACTGCTGCATTCTCCGCACGGGGTTCCCTTATCTGACGGGTTATAGCAGGAACTCGTAAGCGATATATCTACTCCCAAACGCATCCCCTCCCGGACGATCTCCGCCTTATCCATATTAAGAAGAGGGGCCTCAACTGAAATCCGGGTCTCTTCTCTGGTCCCCAGGGAAACGGTTTTTTCAAAACTCTTCAGAAATTCCTCCCGGCAGTCCGGGTAACCCGAGTAGTCCCTGACCGCCGCCCCGATGAAAACAGCCTCCGCTCCCAGAACCTCCGCCCAGGATACGCCCAGCGAAAGAAGTATAAGGTTACGCGCCGGAACGTACGTAACCGGAATATCTTCAGATTCGCCCCGGGGAATATCAATTTCCGGGTCCGTAAGAGCCGACCCCTTTATACTGTCAAGGGCAGTATTTATAACAAGATGCCCGGCCCCCAGAAGGCGCGCTATCTCTCCGGCCGCCTGTATCTCAAACCTGTTTTTCTGTCCGTAATCCACGGTGAGGGCGTTAAGGGCGTATCCCTGCTCGCGCGCCAAGGCCGCGCAGACCGCCGAATCAATGCCCCCGCTTAGAAGCACTACCGCTTTTTTCTCTTTTCCGCTCATATTAAACCCGCCTATTTAAAACCGAAGATTTTATGCAGGTTAGGCTGCACCCTTGCCCCGGGAGCCTCTTTCTTTACCATCTCGGAAAGACGGCGGAACCCTATCCCTCCCTCCAGTGGCGAGAAAAGCACTTCGCCTGAATCGGGTCGGAGGTCCCGAAGCACCTTCAGGCTCCAGAGAAAATCATCCCTGTCGGATATCACAAACTTCAGTTCATCACTCGCCTTAAGCCTGCCTGCGTTTGAGAAATCCATTGAGGAGCTTTCCCCGGAGGACGGTGTTTTAAAATCCATAACCGTAATAACACCGTCCGGGACCCCGGTTATATCAATTGACCCGTTCGTCTCAATAATAACCTCCAGCCCTTCCTCAATCAGAAGAGACGCAAGTTCCGGGGTTTCCTCCTGCAGGAGAGGCTCTCCCCCGGTAATAACCGCCATAGGGCAGGAATATTCAAGAGCCACACCGGATGTCTCGGCCACGCTCTTTTTGATTCCCCCTTCCCGGGCGTACTTCGTATCGCACCACCTGCAGGAAAGGTTGCACCCCGCCAGCCTTATGAAAACCGCCGGACGCCCGGCGTACGAGCTTTCCCCCTGAACGGAGTAAAATATTTCTGCTATATCAAGCATTACTCTTCAGAGTAAGAGGCAGAGCAACTGTCGGTCTCAAAAACGGTGACTTCCGAGACCGGAGCACCTTTTTTCCTTACCGACTCAAAGATGTACCTGGCAATATTTTCCGAAGTAGGGTTTACATCCCGGAAATATTCCAGCCTGTTTATATCCTTGTGGTCAAGTGTTTCCAGGACTTCGCCAAGGACCTTTTTAAGGTCCCTGAAATCAACGCACATTCCGCTCGGAGGGAGCTCTTTGCTGGAAACCGAAAGAAACACGCGAAAGTTATGACCGTGGAGATTCTCGCAGTCCCCCCCGTACTCCCTTATCCTGTGCGCAGCAGAAAAATCTGACTCAACCGTAACTCTGTACATAATGGTAAAATAATAGCAAAATACTTAATAAATACAACTTTCTTCCGGGAACGGTTAAGAGGTATTACCCGGCTGATTTTTAAGAAACGCGGTAACAACTTCAGGATCAAACTGGGTCCCGCTCCTGCTCTTTATTATCTCAACGGCCCTGGCGTGATCCAGCGCTTCACGGTAAGGGCGTTTCCCGGTAAGAGCGGCGTAAGCATCGGCCACCGCAAGTATCCTGGCTTCCAGGGGGATAGCTTCCCCTTTAAGGCTGTCGGGATATCCCGTTCCGTCATAATTTTCGCGGTGATGCATTACCGCAGGTATAAGTTTTTTAAACTCATTGACGGATTCAAGGATCCTGACGCTCTCACGGGGGTAGGTCTTTATCACCTTCCATTCCTCCTCGGAGAGTTCCCCCTCCTTTGAGAGTATGCTCTCGGGAATAACAAGCTTGCCTATGTTCTGAACAGCGGCCGCTATATCTATAAACTGTATATCCTCTTCACTGAACCCCATCTCTTGAGCTATAAGGCGGGCATACTCCCTGACTTTGTCGGTCTGTCCCGGAAAATACTTTTCCCTTACATCCACGGTACGGGTTATAAGCTCTATTACAGAGTTTAACCACCGGTCCTTTCTGGTAAAAATACGCGCCTTGTTTACAGCAAGAGCGGCGTGTGATGAGAGCACCGTAAGCATTTCCAGATCCCCCCTGGTAAAAGGGGGCTTTTCTCTTGAGCGCACTATCTCCACCGCCCCCACCGTCTCTTCCGCAACCATTAACGGGGCGCATATTATGGAGCCGGAGATCATCCTTGTCATGCTGTCGGCCCGGGGGGAAAACCTCTCATCCTTCGCCACGTTTCCTACCAGAAGCGGCCTGCCTTTCTCAATGACCCATCCTGCTATCCCTTCGCCTTTTGAGAGTTTCTTTCCCCTGAGAATACCAGCCTTGCTCCCGCTTACAGCTGTAAACTCGGCCCTGCCTTCATCATCTTTTGTAAGGATGGAACACCCCTCGGCCCCGAAAAAACTCAGAGCGTGTTTCATTATAACCTCAAATACAACGCTCTCCCTCCGGGCGGAGCTTACAGCCTCAGTTATTACGCTGAGTTTCCTCAGTGAATCCGTCCGCTCCTTCAGGGAACCTATGCGCCGGAAAATCTCCAGCGCCATACCTATATGCGCTCCGGCGCTTACAAGGGCCTGTTTTCTGTCATCCCCTGGAAGCCCCCCCGGGATATTGAAGAGTTCTACGGCTCCCATAACCCTGTTGCCGCTTTTAAGGGGAAATATCGTAATATTATCAATCTCTCCGAGAGCTTCCTTAAGGGCTTTTCTGTATGCGGGTTCATCAGATATATCCTCGGAGTACTCAAACTTTGAAGTGCCGGAAAGAACCCCGGATAAGATCGGGCCGGGTTCAACTCCGGAGCTTTTAAGCTTCTCCCGGCATTTATCCGCATCCGCAGCAGGTATATCGGCTTTGAAAGAGGCCGCCGAAAAACCGGCGCTCCTGATAATTATAACTCCGGCCGGGGCCCCCGAAAGTTTCATAAGCACCGAGAGGGTCTTATCCAGGTAATCGGCCGCGCTCTCCGAGTTTCCCATAAGCGCGCTTATTTTTTTGAGGGCGTTATACCTCAAACTCAGGGCCCTGACCGTATGTTTAAGAAGTTTTACCCCTTCCACTGAACCGGCTCCTTTTTTCTCATCCCTAACTTGTACTCAAGTATATCCGCAATCCTGCAGGAAGAATTCCCGTCTCCGTAAGGGTTATGTTTCCTGGCAAAACGCCTGTAGAGCCCCTCATCTGTAAGAAGGCGCTCCGACCACTCCAGTATAGCCCCGGGTTCGTCCCCGATAATCTTTACCGTCCCGGCCTCAACCCCTTCGGGTCTCTCCGTGACCTTTCTGAGAAGAAGTACAGGTTTTCCGAAAAACGGGGCCTCCTCCTGTATTCCCCCGGAATCCGTTATGCAGAAAAGGCAATGCCTTAACAACCATACCATGCCGGGGTAAGCGACAGGTTCTGTCAGTATAATATTATCCGTCTTTGAGAGCAAACCGCTGACCGGGGTTTTCACCTCCGGGTTCGGGTGCACAGGGTAAATAAAAACTATATCCGGAAACCTTTCAGCCGCTTCTTTCAAACCCGAGCATATCCTGAGGAGGGGTTTTCCGAAGTTTTCCCTGCGGTGGGCGGTCACAAGAACGAACTTCTTTCCTATAAGTTTCCGGAGCTCTGGGGTAGGAGCGGATATGGGGGAAGAAGATATAATTCTTAAAGCGTCGATACCCGTGTTTCCCGTAACGTAAATACTCTCACGTTTTACGTTTTCTATTATCAGGTTCTCGCGGTTCAGAGGCGTAGGCGCAAAGTGAATCGCGGAGAGGAGATCAGCCATTATCCTGTTATACTCCTCGGGAAAAGGGTTTTCGGGATCACCCGACCTGAGCCCCGCTTCTATGTGTCCCGTCTCTATACGGCAGTAAACGGCGGTAAGAGCCGCCGCTGCTGCGGTAGTGGTATCGCCCTGAACCAGGAGCATATCCGGCTTTTCCTTTTCCAGGACTTCCCCAAGGCGTTCTATACACCTTGAGGCTATCCCGGGAAGTCTCTGGGAGTCTCTCATTATCCCGAGGTCGTAATCGGGAGTTATCCCGAAAATTCCCAACGCCGAATCAAGCATCTGCCTGTGCTGAGCGGCGGAGATGCTGAGAACCTCAAACTTTTCCCGCCTGCCCAACTCCTTAATAAGGGGGGCCGTTTTTATAACCTCCGGACGGGTCCCGAAAACTACAGCTATCTTCATATCAAGTCAGCACTCATATTATCGTAAGTCCCAGGGCCAGAAGACCCAGTAAGAAAGTTACCGTGTATATCCTCAACGCCACCTTCCGGGAGTTCCACCCCGGGCGGTAAAGCAGCCGGTGATGAATATGGTCCTTATCGGCTTCCATAAAATGCCTGCGGCTGAGAACCCTCCGGGTAAATGATAAAAGCGCGTCCAGCACAGGCACCCCGAAAAGTATCAGGGGAACTGCCAGGGTAAACGCCCCGGCGGTCTTAAGTATCCCCGTAACGGTAAGAGCTCCGGCCATATACCCCAGCAAAAGGCTACCCGAATCCCCGAGAAAAATCTTCGCCGGGGGAAAATTAAATTTAAGAAACCCCAGGCACCCCCCGCAGAGTGAAGCGCTCAGAACAGCTGCCGGAAGAAGCCGCTCTAAAGCACCGGGATCGGTCTGCCGGGAGATCTGGAGGAGAGCTATAATAAAAAAAACAAGGCTGGCTATACCCGTAACCCCCGCTGCCAGCCCGTCAAGGCCGTCCAGGAGGTTTATTGAGTTAATAAACAGAACTATCCAGATAACGGTAGCTATAATAGAGACCATAAGGGGAAGAGCGAAGCTGAAACCTGAGAAAGGCAGTCGCAGACTCTCTATCCTCAAGCCGTACTGCATAGCTATAAGGCAGGCTATTACCTGCCCAAACAGCTTTGTTGTAGGCGAGAGATCGCTGAGGTCGTCAGCCGCTCCCAGGAGCGTTATGAAAAGGGCGCCAGAAAACACCCCCGTTAACAGGTGCCCCGAACCGGGAGAGCCGGGAATATCAAGTGAGAATCCGGTTATAAAACGCCCCAGTATCAAAGGCGGAAGGAATATCCCTCCAAGTACGGCAAACCCGCCCCAGAGCGGGACCGTTTTTCTGTGAACCTTTCTGCCTGAAGGAGAATCCACAGCGTTGAACCTGATAGCAAGTGCCCCGGAAACGGGGGTTAGAATAAAAGTCACCGCGACGGAGGTAAAAAAAATCAGCAGGTAAGATCCGGCGCTCATACCGGGTCAGTCCGCCTAACGGGTACCGAAAATCCTGTCGCCGGCATCGCCCAGTCCCGGGAGTATGTAGCCCCGGCTATCCAGTCTATCGTCAAGAGCGGCCGTATAAATAGGGACATCGCTATGGTATTTCCTGACCTCTCTGACCCCCTCGGGGGCGGCGACAAGGCACATTACAGCAAGGTTCTTCGCCCCGGAATTTACGCATATATCCAGGGCTGCCGCCATTGTGTGCCCCGTGGCCAGCATCGGGTCTATCATAAGAACCAACTCAGATTCTTTCAGGTCGCCGGGTAGCTTATGGTAATACTCAACCGCCTCCAGGGTATCGGGATCCCTGTAGAGACCCACGTGACCCACCCTGGCGCTGGGAATAACGTCAAGGACCCCCTCAACCATCCCTATCCCTGCCCTTAGGACCGGAACACAGATGACCCCCGTATGTTTTACCAGGCCTCCCCCGGCCCGGGTTCCCAGAGGTGTCTCAACGGTAACCTCCTCAAGAGAAAGGTTCCTTGTCACCTCAAATGTCATAAGGCTTGAGAGTTCCCGGAGAAGGGTTCTGAAGTTCCTGCTGGGCGTCCTTACATCCCGCATACGAGTGAGCTTATCAAGTATAAGCGGGTGTTCCACTACCGTAACAGGGCCGGTTTTTATATTCACCGAGGCGCCGGAAAGGAGGCTGCCAGACTTGCGGACCTCCCGGAACCCTTCTGCGGGTCCCTGTCCCTGAGAACGCTCAGTATTATACCGGCTATCTCTCTCATCTCCTCCGGCCCCATTCCCCTTGTAGTAAGAACAGGGGTACCTATTCTTATCCCTGAAGTGACCAGGGGTTTTTCGGGATCGTAGGGAATAGTATTCTTATTTACAATAATACCCGCTTCCTGAAGCAGCGCCTCTGCCTCCCTGCCCGTAAGACCCAGGCTCCTGAGATCAGCCAGGATGAGGTGGTTATCGGTTCCCCCCGTGACAAGATCAATACCGCCTTCGGAAAGTCTGGCAGCAAGTTCCCTGCTGTTTGCAATTACCCTGCGGATATAATCCTTATATTCCCCCTTCAGAGCCTCTCCGAAACATACCGCTTTGGCCGCTATGACATGCATAAGGGGCCCGCCCTGGTTTCCCGGAAATACGGAACGGTCAACCTGCGAGGCAAAATTCTTACGGCACATAATCATCCCCCCGCGCGGGCCGCGCAGCGTTTTATGGGTAGTGGTTGTAACTATATCGCAGCAGTTAACAGGATCAGGGTGCGCCCCGGCGGCCACAAGCCCCGCTATATGGGCTATATCTGCCAGAAGGTATGCGCCCGCCTCGGATGCTATTTCCGAGAACCGCTCAAAATCTATGATCCGCGGATAGGCCGAGGCGCCGCAGATTATCATACGCGGCTTCTCCTTAAGAGCCGTTTCCCTGATCAAATCGTAATCAATGAACTGGTTATCCTTCCTGACCCCGTATGGGATTATTCTGAAAAACCTTCCGCTGAAATTCAGCGGGTGACCGTGAGTGAGGTGCCCCCCGCAGGAAAGATCCATACCCATCACAGTATCCCCCGGCTCAAGAAGGGCCAGGTATGAAGCTATATTCGCCTGGGTGCCGGAATGAGGCTGAACGTTCACGTGTTCCGCCCCGAAAAGTTTTGCGGCCCTCTCCACCGCCAGGTTTTCCACCGTATCAACATGCCCGCATCCGCCGTAATACCTTCTCCCGGGGTACCCTTCGGCGTACTTATCCGTAAGCCGTGAACCGGTCGCTTCAAGAACCTCGGCTGAGGTGTAGTTCTCGGATGCGATCATCTCCAGGCTGTTTTCCTGCCTCTTTACCTCGGCCTCTATGGCGCCGTAAACAGCGGGATCCTTATCTTTCAGACTCATTTAAATAGCCTCTCCTTCATTTTAACCAGGTATTCTTCTATGGAATCATAAACACGGAGGTACGTTTCAACCCCCTGCCCTATGGGATCGGGTATATCTTCCCGCCCGGCACCGGCAAATTCGCTCAGCATAAAAACCTTATCCGCGTATTCGGAGAACCTCTCTTTGAGGTACCCGGAATGCTCGCGGGTCATCGCAAGGATGATATCCGACTCTTCCATTATATTCCTGTCCACCATCCGGGGTATATGGCCGCTGTACTCTATACCTTTAATATCAAGGGCCGTTTTCAGGTCACCGTAAATGGAGTATCCGGGAATCGCGGCTGTTCCGGCAGACTGCACATTTAAACCGCTCAGGCCTTTCTCCCTGACCATTTTAGAAAGTATTTTTTCGCCCATAACGCTGCGGCAGGTGTTCCCCGTACATATAAATGTAACTGTTTTCAAGGAAATATCCCTGTTCATGGTTCAGGATATGTAATGGGCGTTTATCCTGACATACTCGGGACTCAGGTCGCAGGTATAGAAGGAGGCCTCCTCCCTGCCGAGCCCGAGGTCTATCTCAAGGTTATATCTGCCCCCTGACATTACCTCCCTGGCTTTTTCCGCGGTAGCCGGATCGCGGGCCCCGTTCCTCACCAGGGCGGCCCCGTTTACGTAAACACTGAAAGATTCCAGGTTCACATGTATCCCGGAAGCGCCCAGCGCTGATATTATCCTGCCCCAGTTGGGCGAAGCGCCGTAAAAGGCCGTCTTACAGAGCGGCGAAGCCGCCACCGCCCGGGCTGCAGTCCGCGCGCAATCCGTATCAGGCGCCCCCTTCACTGTAACTTTTATCATTTTAGTAGCACCTTCCCCGTCGGCGGCAATCTTCTCGGTGAGAGAGAGGCAGACCCGCTCCAGGTGGGTAAGGAAGCTCCCGTAAGCGCTTCCCGAATCCCCTATACTGCGGTTCCCGGCCTTCCCTGAGGCGCAGAGAAAAACCGAGTCGCTGGTGGAGGTCTCCCCGTCAACGCATAGGGCGTTGAAACTGAGAGCCGCCGATTCACGCAGGGCCTTATCAAGGGCCTTCTTTTCAATATCAGCGTCTGTCATTATGAAAGCAAGCATCGTAGCCATATCGGGACAGATCATCCCGGCTCCCTTGGCCGCTCCGTACAGGGTTATCTTGCGCCCCCCGAGCTTAAATGAGGACCAGGCGGTTTTACTTACCGTATCAGTGGTCATTATAGCCTCTGCAAAACCGCACGGATCAACCTCGTCTTTTTTGGAAAAAAGTCTGTTAAGGGTAGATTCGGAGTATTCAAGCTGCATACCTATAACCCCTGTCGAGGCATGGAGAATTTCTTCCCTCTCTACACCTAGTGCCGAAGAAGCGCTGTCAAGCAGACCGAACATCCTTCTTCTGCCTTCGCTTCCGGTTGCGGCGTTGGCGCTGCCCCTGTTTACGAGCACAGCCCGGTGAGACTCTCTTTCTATTACAGTGCGGCAGTATTTAACCGGCTCCGAAGCGACAGTATTCCGCGTAAATATACCCGCAGTACTCATACCGCACGGGGCGGTTATAAGACCGAACCCGGTACTCTCGTCCTTGAGCCCGGTTATACGGAATCCTTCGGGAAATTCCACCTATCTCAAACCCAGGTTCTCTTCAATCCCGAGGGCCGCGTTCATATTCTGTACAGCCTGTCCCGAAGCGCCTTTGACCAAGTTGTCTATGGCGGATATCACAAGGGCCGAGTTATTCCCGGAATCCGAGGTTCCGATAAAACACATATTGGTGGTGCTTACATCGCTCAGCTGGGGGTACTCCCCCTCCCCGCAAAGATAAATAAACTCCTCTTCCCGGTAGCAGGAGCGGAATATCTCCGCAAGCTCACCGCTTTTAAGCGGCTTTTTCGTACTTACATAGAGATTGGAGAGGATACCCCTCTCCACGGGAACAAGGTGGGGACAGAAAACAAGTCCGTCCGGGTTCCTTCCGGTCTGAGCATCCAGGAAGGAGATTATCTCACCCATATGCCTGTGCCGGTTGACGTTATAAGGGGTAAGGTTTCCGAACCGGTTTATGAAAAGCAGCTCGGGAGAGAGTTTTTTCCCGGCTCCCGATATACCGGATTTTGCGTCTATAAAAACAGGGCCGTATAGAACCCCTTCCTTAAGGAGAGGGTAAAGGGCAAGAATAGCAGCCGTGGCGTAACATCCGGGATTGGCCACCAGGGAAGCCCCTGATATATCCTTACGGTTAATCTCGGGTATCCCGTAAACGGCCTTATCCAGGTTCTCTTTATCGGAATGCTCTTTACTATACCATTTAAGGTACTCTTCAGGGCTCCTGAACCTGTAATCGGCGGAGAGGTCAATAACAAGGCGCGCGCTCCTTAAAGATGCGGGGACATACTCCATAGCTGCCGTATGGGGCAGGGCAAGGAATATGATATCGGCAGGAGGGATCCCGGATGGGTCCGGGTTTTTAAGCTTCCTTGAAAGGGTCCCCCGTAGAAAAGAGTGAATATCGGATATGCACCTTCCCGCCGCGGACCGGGAAAAAAGATCTTTTATCTCAACATCCGGATGACGCAGAAGTATCCTGAGGAGTTCTCCCCCGGTCATTCCGCTTGCCCCTATAACAGATACGCTGTACTTACTCATTACAGGAAAAGCGCCCCCATAGATACCAACACCGATAAAAAGAGCAGCAGCATCACTCCAAGCGAAATCACCCAGGGGATAAGACATACAGCAAGCGCCTCATAGGGGTATATTCCGTATATATTCCTGACCAGGGCTACCTGAAGGTAGAAAGACCATAACCCGAAAAATAAAAGAAAAAGACCCATAGAAACGACTCCCGGTCCGGGGATAAAAGCCCTGGTCAGAAGCGCCGCCGGGGCTGTAAAAAGAAAAGGTATACTGCTGTAGGGAAGAATTTTAAAAAGGCGGTTCCCTGAGCCGGAGCCGCCTATAACCTCTGCGAAGTAGCCGTACATGGCCGAAAAGAGAAAAACGGCAAAAGAAGCCAGTAGAAACCTTGATAGAACGCAGAAAAGCATATGAGGAACAAGGACCGGCCACCGGGGAAGAAACCCGAAAAGCCACACCCCCGTCATCAGTGAGACAACTGCGCCAAAAAGCATCCTGAAACCGCTGTAATCAGTAATAACCGCTGGAAGCTCCCGCGCCGTATCGCGCGGGGTAATAAGGAGAGCTAAGAACAGCTCACGCCCGGTCTCAGTGCCGGTAAAGATACGCAAGCCCGCTTATCCTTCCCTGCCCAAACACGTCAAAGCGTCCCGCAAGGTTAAGAAGCCCGAAAAACCGGCCCAGTCTCCTGACAGGAACCCTGACCATCTTAGTCCCGGTTACACCCGCAAGCTCTTCTGCGACAGAGTGGGCTGTTGTGGTATCTCCCAGCCTGTCCGCCAGGCCGTTATCCACTGCCTGCCTGCCGGTAAAAACCTGGCCCCGGGCAAGAGGCCCGACCTCCTCCCGGGACATATCTCGACCCCGGCTGACCTGATCAATAAACTGGGAGTAAGCGTCGTCTATAAGCTCCTGAAGGTAACTCCTCTCCTGGGGGGTAAAAGAACGGTGAAACGATCCCGTGTCCTTAAAGGGCCCGCTTTTTATAACCTCAACATTAACCCCGACCCTCTCCAGGAGCCCCGACATATCCGAAGCTATGAACATCACCCCGATACCTCCCGTTATGGATCCGGGGTTGACCACTACCTTATCACAGGCCGAGGCCAGGTAATACCCTCCGGAAGCCCCTATATCGGCGATAGATGCCACTACGGGTTTTCCGGATTCCCGGACCCGTTCTATCTCTGAGATTATTTCCTGTATGGCCCCTACTGTTCCTCCGGGGGAGTTTATCCTGAGAATTACAGCCTTTATCCTATGATCCCTGCGGAACCGGCGGATGTTTGAGGTTATCCTTGTAAGCTCATCCTGCGCGAATATATCTCCCGCAGAACGACCTGCCTGAACAGGTCCGTATATATCTATAACCCCTACCGATCTCGGGGAGACCGCGGTTCTCCTTGCCAGACCCGTGCGGGGACTTTCAAGCTGCTGTCTTACCGCGAGATATATGCTGCCTAAAACAGAAAACAGCAGCAGTATTATTATTACTGCTCCGGTTAATCTGCGGTTCATACTTATTATCTCTTTTTGTACTGTTCGCTTTTTCTGGCTTTGCGCCGGTAGGGTTTTTTTCTCTCAACCATACGCGCATCACGGGTGAGGTATCCGTTTGTACGAAGAATTTTCCTGGTCTTTTCATCAAGTTGGGCAAGGGCTCTTGATATCCCGAGCCGGATAGCCCCGGACTGACCTTTCTTTCCCCCTCCCTTGACATTTATCTTTATGGTATAGCCGTTTTCTACCCCGGTGAGTTTGAAAGGACTCATCGCGTATTCAATGAATTCTTTCCTGTCAGAAAAGTACTCGTTAATACTCCTGCGGTTTATTATAACTTCCCCTTTGCCGCCCGGAAACATATGAACCCGGGCCACCGCTGTCTTTCTTCTTCCTACCGCATTAATGTTTTCCATACTTACAGGCATTTAAATCTCCAGTTCCACCGGTTGCTGAGCCTGGTTGGGGTGTTCGCTTCCCGGATATACCTTAAGGCGCTTCATCCTCTTTGCGGCCAGGCGGTTCTTCGGCAGCATACCTTTCACGGCATGTGTTATTATATGACACGGATCATTCTTCATCATCCGTTCATATTCTATGGTTTTGCTGTTCCCCGGGTACCTTGAAGGCCTGAAATAGGTTTTCTGGGTCTGTTTATTACCCGAAACCCTCACTTTCGAGGCATCGGTTATTATAAGAAAATCACCCTTATCCTCGTGGGGGGTGTAATCAACCCTGTTCTTCCCGGTAAGTATAAGGGCCGCCCGGGCGGCCAGCCGCCCCAGAACAGCGCCTTCCGCGCTTAATTTGTACCATTTTCTCCCGTTCATGCTGCTTTATTTTATTAATTTAAACCCTAATGTCAAACACCCTGCAGAACCGCTATGCCTGATTGGGGTGGGTGACCGGATTTGAACCGGCGGCCTCCTGGGCCACAACCAGGTGCTCTAACCCCTGAGCTACACCCACCACTACGGGGCCAAAGCCCCTGTTTGCGGAATTATATATATTAGCCGGGTAAAAATCAACAATCCCTGTGAAACTTTATTGACCTCCTAACTGTCAAAAGATATGATACAGCGGAATAAGGGTGGTCAAACTCCGGTTTGTATGTTAGAATAAGTACAGTTAAGAGTCGCAGACAAAGTATATAAATTCCGGAGAAACTTATGAAAATTGCATCATTACTTTTAATAACGCTTTTTTGCTTAATGCCGGCCCTGCCCGGGGAGGCCTCAGAACCCGGTGAGCAAATTGCAGTAAACAGGTACTTCCAGAAAGGTATTGAGTATTCCAACAAGGGTGAGCACGAAAAAGCAGCGGAGGAGTTCAGAAAAGCCATCACAATAGATGAGAGATTCCCGGACGCCTACCTCGCCCTGACCGTGGCTCTAATAAATATGAGAGAGCCGGAGGAGGCCCTTGTTTACGCAGTAAGGGCATCCGAACTGGATCCCGAAAGCAGGAAAGCGCTTTTTATAAAAGCGCGGCTTTACGAAAGAAACGGAGAGACAGATAAGGCTATAAGCGCCTGGGAAAGATATCTTAAACTCAACCCCGAGGGACGGCGCGCCCGCAAGGCGAAGAGGCACCTGGAGACACTCAGGGAAGCGCAATGAGACCGGTTTCAAAAACACTTAAAAAGACACCGCTGGGAGCAATCTTCTCTCTTATCGTTTTAGCAGTCTTATTTTACGGCTGCGGACCCAAGGTGGCTTTTATAGAAGGTTACGATTTCGGGCGTATAGAACGCGTGGGGGTAATAAAGTTTGACAGCTCCCAGGTGAATTACTTTTCATCGTTCGACCCGGGAAGCGCTGTGGCTGACGAGTTTGTATTCCAGTTCATTAACAGGGGAGTCAGAGTCGTGGAGAGATCGCGCCTGGAAAACATACTCCGTGAGCAGAACCTCTGGGATAGCGGGCGCCTTGACCCCGAAACCGTTAAAGAGGCGGGAAAACTTCT
The DNA here is from genome assembly GCA_007136585.1 of Candidatus Sumerlaeota bacterium. GTDB lineage: Bacteria > CG03 > SLGR01 > SLGR01 > SLGR01 > SLGR01. The sequence continues at coordinate 15,083 of SLGR01000244.1, forward strand.
CGGGGTGGATGCCCTCGTGATGGGAACCGTCACCCGCTACGTTCCGGATAAGAAGGAACGGATATATGTAAGAGACAGCGCCGGCAGGGTCCGAGAGGAGATATTCCTTGTTGAGGCCGAGGTGGGGGTAAGCGCCCGGATGGTGGATGTGGAGACAGGAGAGATAATCTGGGCCGGGTCGCACGTGCACGAATCCTTCTATATTGATACCGCCATACGACAGGCGGTAAGCGCGCTGCTCAATTCCCTCCGGGGCGTCTGGCTCTAATACAACCAACCGAAAGGAAATTCCAATGATGAGAAAAAAATCAAAGAAGGGGTTTACGCTGGTTGAACTGGTTGTAACGATGGTTATACTCGGTATACTGGCGGGGATCACGGTTCCTCTGTACAGAAACTATATCCGGAGGGGTCGGGCCCAGGAAGGGTTTATGCTCCTTGGCTCTGTCAGTTCGGCTCTGGACGCCTACTGGACCGAACACGGCACTTTCACCGGGGCCTCCGGAAACGGAAATACAGATCTGGGAAACCTAAATATTGATGCCAGGGGAAATACTTACTTTACAAGCTATACCCTGGAAACGCTCACCGAGACCCGTTACACCGTAAGTACCGAAGCCGAACCCGGAACCGACGCTGAAGGGATCTCACTTACTATGACCGGGGGAACCGACACCCGCGCTGAAATCAGCGTGGATTTTGATGATTAGGTTATAATTTTTCCGGTTTAAGATTTCCTGCGGAAACCCCGTTTTTTCCCGGGGAAACTCCTCTTTGAGTAACGGGAGTGTTTTTTACGGTCGGGATTTAAGTCCGATCTTTTCTTGATCTCCTCATAGTTCTCTTCTTCCCGGGAGGAAACAAAAGAGACAGAAACCCCTTCCCTGCCCATACGGGCTGTACGCCCGCTGCGGTGAATATAAATCTCCGGGTTTTTTGTAACATCGTAGTTTATGATATGGCTGACCCCGCTTATATCCATCCCCCTTGCCATAACATCGGTAGTGACCATAAAACGTATCTTCCTTTTTCTGAACCTTCCCATAAGGCTGGTTCGCTTTCCCTGGGGGAGACCCCCGTGTATGTACTCGGCGTTACTGACACTGCCCTTAATCTTTTTGTAGAGCTGCTCAACACGCCTGCGGGTATTACAGAATATTATGGCCTGGCTTATCTCCTCTTTTTGAAGGAACTCTTTCAGGGCCTTTTCCTTTCCGCTCTGGTGCACACGGATGACGCTGTGGGTAAGCTTATCGGGCTGTATCCTTTCCTTATTGAGCCTTATATGGACAGCGTCTTTCATATAATTACCGGCCAGCTTCTTAATGGGCCCGGGCATGGTGGCCGAGAAAAGAAGCGTCTGGTGCTCCCGCACAACGCATTTCTTGATAAAACTGACGTCCTCTATAAACCCCATTTTCAGCATCTCGTCGGCCTCGTCTATCACAAAAGTTTTTATATGGCTCAGAGGAAACTGCTGGTTGTAGATTATATCGGCCAGCCGGCCGGGGGTAGCTACGATTACGTGCACTCCGTCCTTTAGCTTTGTCATCTGTATATCCATATCAAAACCGCCGTAAATCACAAAAGGCTTGACCCCGTACGGGGTACCTATAGAGCTGATCTCCTCCAGGTACTGGATAGCCAGTTCCCTGGTGGGAGTAAGCACGATAGCCTGAGGCGCATCCAGGCTCTTATCAATCATCTGCACAATCGGAATGCCGCAGGCTGCGGTCTTTCCCGAACCGGTCTCGGCCTGCCCTATTATATCCTTTCCCTCAAGGACAAGCGGAATCGCCTCCTCCTGAATAGGTGTGGGGTATTTAAATCCTATCCCTTCAAGTATCCGGACAATCTCTTCATTTACTCCTATATCGCTGAACGTTTTCATTTTTTTCTTTCCTTTACTCAACCCGGGGGGCCCCTAATGAGCTCCCATTAACGCGGTGCCGGCCATTCCCAATATAAACCCCAAGACTGCTCCCAGGGCCGGGACCCGGTGTCTTCCCATCTTTGCCACGGGAGCTATGTCCTGAAAAACAAGGTAGAGTATCCCGCCGGAGGCAAATGTCGCAATAAAAGCGGTTATACCCGGACTCCCGCTTAAAAAAACTGTTCCTGCTAAAGCGGCGGCGGGGCCCAGAAACCCTGCCGCAAAAAGCCTTCCGAGAGCCCCGGATGAACGGACCCCTGCGGCGGTCATCTCCCTGTGAGAGTTAAACCCCTCCGGAAGGTTCTGTATAAATATAAAAACAGAGAGAAATATTCCCAAAACCCGGTCACGGGCGAAAACCGCCCCCAGAGCAAGGGCCTCCGGTATAAAATCAAGCAAAAAAGCAAGGAACTCCGCCCTGGATTTCCCTCCCCGGGAAAACGCCGCATCCAGGGCGCAGAAAACCGCGCCCCCTGAAGCAGCCGCCAGGGTTATATGTAACGGCGGAAGATGTTCTATCCCTTTGGGCGCGAGTGCAAAGGCCACTGCTGCAATAAGCCCTCCTCCTCCTAACGCCGTTATTCCGTGAAGCGCCTCTTTTTTCAGTTCCGTCCCGGGGAGTTTTTCGGATGCCGAGAGAACCCCTCCTAAAAAGGCCGCAGATCCGGCCGCCCAGGCAAAGAATGCCGCCTGTATGATAATCCCCGTTTCCATGACTAATAGGTACAGTATAAACAGGCCAATGTCAAGGTTCACCGGTGTCTGAACAGACAGGAGAGGTTGTATTCCGAGCCCCTCCTTATTAAAATTATTCTATGAAGAGGGAAAATAAAATACGGCTGATGATTTATCCGGTGCTCCTGGCAACCCTTGCAGCGGCAGGAGCGATTTATCTCAGGCATACCCGGGATACCATACCTACACC
>SLGR01000075.1 GCA_007136585.1 Candidatus Sumerlaeota bacterium
AAGATCTCGCTGAGCGGGACAGGATAGTCAGGGATTTTTCGCGGAAACACTGCCCGGCGGCTGTTACCCTGGCGGGGGGGTACAGCTGGGACGTGGAAGATACTGTCAGTATACACGCGGAGACGGTCCGTATCATTCTTAACCTTCCAGGTGAAAACTCTTAGAGGAGGGTTCCGTATCGCGGGAGGCGGGTCTCCTGAATATGAAGACAGGGTCCCTTCCGGAGCCGGGTCTTCAACCGTTGTGAGGGCAGAGCTCTATCCTTACAGGCGCGCCGAACTCAGGGAAATGATAATAAACTCGGGAGCCTACACCCGTATACAGTTTGATAAGCTTGAATCCGAAGGGTGCGGGATGGTTGTGGCAAATATGCTCTGCGTATCTCCCTTCTCAGGGTTCAGGAGCATAATAAGCCGGCGTTTCTCGGAAGGGATAATAACGGGGCTTAAGGTACTTATGGCCGCCTTGGCCGCAGATAAGGGGGAGGCGGCGGTTCCGGCCGCCTCCGCGGAAGTTCTTAGGTCCTGCCGCGAGGCGGTCTCCTCATCTCCCAACATAACGCTGCGCCCCGTACAAGACAGGTACCCCCTGGGGTTTGACCGGGTTCTGTATGAAAAAATATACGGCGGAACCCCGAGGGGGTATTACCCCGGGAAATCCGGATGCCTTGTAGCCGGAGCGGAGAAACTGCTGGATATTTACCTGGCGGCGGAGACCGGAGGAGAACCCGGTTTCCCCGTTGTGGGCGTCTGCCCCGGAAAGACCCTGCTTCTATGGTGCAGGAAAGGGAAAAGTTTAAGAGAACTTTCCGGGGAGCATAAAGAGATATCCGGAAAGTTTTATGTAAGCGGGGGGCTTTTATGGGGGGGTCCCGTTTTATCTTCCGGGGACCTGAGATTTGACGGTTCGGGGCTTTTTTTCTCTCTTAAAGGCGGTAAGCTGAGAAAAAATTACTGCCTGGGATGCGGGAGGTGCGCGGCGGTATGCCCGGTAAACCTGGGGGGGGTAACCAGGTCACGGCTGGAACTTGATACTGTAGTTTCCGGGAAAGATGCAAAAAATCAGGAGTGCTTAAGGTGCGGGCTCTGCGTTTATCACTGTCCGGGGTACAGCTTTAAATGAATAACCTCACGCCGCCTTTTACTCATTCGGGGTGTTCCCCCCGGTTATTATATGCGGCGCTTGCTCTTTCCGCCCTGCCGCCTGCGGCTTACGCAGCGGGGTTTCTTTCTTACCCGGGAACTAATCTGGCGGCTCTCTTGATCTTTCCCGCGGCCGGGTTTTTTTTCGGAACCGTGATTTCCGGGAGAGATGCGGGGGTGATGCTGACAAAATACCTTTTAAACGGGGTTCTTTTTCTTATAATAACCCCGGCAGAATCCTTCGGTATAATCAGCCTTGCGGCTATTTTGACGGTTTCTGTTGGGGTTGAGGAGTTTATCCTTCGCTCCCCGTATTCAAACCCGTTTCCTCCTTTTATTACAGCGTTTCTTTTATTCGGGGCGCCTGAGACCGCGTCCCTTCCGGCTGCGGCAGTCTGGGTCGCGCTCTCCGGAGTTATAGCGGCCTTTATCCTCCGCACCACGGGGGCGCTTACCGCGGTTTCGGCCGCGGCGGGAGCCGGTTTGTATATGTTCTTCTCCGGGGCGGGGTTCCCGGAAGCAGCCGCGGTTTCGGTGATAGCGGCGGGTTACCCGGGACTCCTTCCTGCAGAGAGGTTAAAGAGGGTTCTTGCGGCGGCTGCGCTGGGGGCGGCGGCCGCAGGAATAGGGTACCGGGGGATGGCGCTGGCCTTTATAGCCGCGGGGGTTATGGAATGGTTCTGAGAAAAGTTTTCCTGGGTTTAATAACCGCTCTGTTTTTCGGGGTCCTTATTAAGGTTTACGACCATACCGGGTTGGATACCACCGAACCCTGCGAATCTCTCCCGGAGGCAAAGGAGGGGGTCTACAGGGGAACGGCAAGGGGGTTTGTTTCCGATATAGAGGTTGAGGTAAAGTTTGAAAGAAGTAAGCCGGGGGAAGAGGTAAGGATGACCCGTATAAGCGTGGTCTCCTCCCGGGAGGTGAAACGGTACTGGGATAAGGTGCTGGAAGAGCTGAAACCCCTGGTTCTTGAGACCCAGAGCACCTCAGTGGACGCTGTTACGGGTGCAACGGGTTCAAGCAGGGGTTTTCTGGAAGCGGTAGAGGATGCAAAGAGAAGAGCTTATAAGAGCGATTAGAACCGCCCCGCCTGCCGCCCTGGTCCCGGCCCTGGTCTTTTCGCGCAGCATACCCGCATCCCTGTTCGCCGCAGGTTATTTTGCGGTTATAATATTTTTTCTGTACCTGGCGCTTCTTTTTTCCGGGAAACGGCTAAGCCGCGGAGAAACCATATTTCTCTGCGCCTCGGTTTCGGGTTTTATCTCAACCCTGTGTTTTATTCTTTCAGCAGGGGGCATCACTGAGACCGAGTCGGCTGTTTTAGGTGTCTCTGCCTTATATTTCGCCTCCGTTATGACGGCTGGATTCAGGGTAACAGGTCCTGCGGAGAAGTTTTTTTCAGGAACCGCCGCGGTCTCCCTTATAATAATGGCGGTCTCTCTTCCTGTCACTGTAATTCCGTATCCCTCCGCGGCATCCTCCTTTTTTTCCGCCGCCCTTATTTTTGCCGCGGTATCAGCTTTATCGGGTAAGGGAGGGTCTTAGAATGAGTTCTCCGGCCGCCGCGCTATATTATTTTCTTGGTCTCCGGATCCTGTGGAATATAGCGGAGAATACTCCGGGGAGGTTCCGCCGTCTAAGTTCCGTCTTCTGCGTTTCCGGGGCGGCGTTTATGACCGGGGTATCTCATATCTTATTAACCGGTCTCTACGGACCGGCTCTTAATATTATTTCGGTTATTCTTCTGGGGGTTTTCTGGGGCCGGGTGTTCTCCGTCTTTGCCGGAGGGGATTTTTTCCCGGAGTTCAGCACCCTCGGAGCCGGAGGGGCGCTGCTTGCCTCTGAGTACGGGGTGACTCCGGGAGCTTCCTTTCTTTTTTTCGGGTATCTCTCGGGAGGGTACTTTGTTGCTGCCGCGCTCTTTCTCCCGGTATACGCCTCCCTGAACAGGAAAGCGCACCCGTATTTTAGGGGTATACCGGTTATGCTTATAATACTGGGTCTTCTTACCCTGCTTCTAAAGGGATGGGTCTGAGTTTATCTGCCGGGAAAAATCCCCTGGAGGAGAAAAACCTTATACCTGCTTTGGCAATTCTTACAGTCGCCGCAGCGGCGGTTCAGGCAGCGGAGGGGGCTGCGCCTCTTCCGGATATATGGGGGGAGCCGGGGCTTGTAAACCTTGTAACGCTTATCTCTCTTATACTTTTTGGTTCCGGGAGCGCCCTTGGAGTAACTCTGGGAAGGGTTCTTCTCGTATCATTTTTTGAGGGGACGTTTCTTTCCCCGGTCTTTTATACTCTCCTAGTCTCCGGGGTTGCTTCGGCCGCGGTTATGATTCTTCTTTACAGGCCCCTTGGGGTTCTTAGCCCGGTCTGGGTAGGCGTCGCCGGAGGCTTTTCTTATAATCTAACCCGTCTCTTATCGGTCTATCTCCAGACGGCAGTTCCCCCCAGTATTCTAAAGCAGTTTCTCCTTCTGGCAGCTGCCGGCGCGGCGGTAGGCGCCGTAAACGGGTATCTGTCCGCCCGGGGTGCTATTGTTCTTACCCGCTTTTCTCCCAGAAGAATCTACCTGGGGTCCTCTTCTCCCAGGCGTATTGAGATTATGAGAAAACGGGGGGTTCCCGTCATAGTTATCTCACCCGGGATAAATGAAGGTCCGCCCCTTAAAGGCGAAAACCCCGCTGATTACGCTTCCAGGCAGGCAGAGGAGAAGCTTCGCGCGATTGCCGGGTATCTCAGGCCTCCCGGAATATTGATAACAGCTGATACCGTAGTGGAATGCGGCGGCAGGATACTCGGAAAACCTTCCGGGGAAGACGAAGCGGCCAGGATGCTCAGGTATCTTTCGGGGAAAACTCAGCGTGTTTTTACGGCGGTGGAAGCGCTGAATCTCAGAACAGGAGAAAAATCGGGAAGGGTTGAGGTCTCGGAACTGAAAATGAAAGATATGACCCCTGAAGAAGTGAGTAACCTTAAAGGGCGCAACCTGGACAAGGCCGGCGCCTACGGGATACAGAGCATGCGTGACCGCTACGTTGAATGGGTTAAGGGGAGTTACCTTAATATAGTGGGGTTTCCCGTTGCGGCTGTCCGTGACCTGATAAGGGAAGTGGGCGGGTAGCTACTGAAGCCCGGCAACTTCCGGGTTTACCTCCACCTGGTAGCGGCGGTGAAGCTCCCTGGCCCAGTGCCCGTAGAGCGCGGTCCTTTTCTCCTGCAGAAGCTGGTTTTCAAGTTCCCTTCTCTTATCTTCAAATCCGGCAAGAGATCCGTGTTTAGATCTGTAGCGCAGTTTAAGCTCCGGTTCGGTGACCCTGACCGACGATAAGATATGTCTTTCAAGCTTGCGTATTGCAAGGTCGCGTTTTATAAGATCTTCAAACTCCTCGGGGGTCATGTTCATCGAGAACCTGAGAGCCTGCCGGTAGAGCTGGAAGTTGAAGACGTTATCCTCCTGGAACTGGGGAAGACCCCTTATGGTCTCTATGACTTCCTGGTCCGGAACGGTTATACCGATCCTGGATGCTTCCTGGTACCGGAGTTCCTGGTTTATCATAGAACTCAGGACTTCGTGTCTTGCCTCGATAAGCTGCGCGTCGGTAAGGTCTTCTTCCAGTTCCTGTCTCATCCGGTTTATATGCTGGGTAATCCTCTGCTGGTAGGTGCGGTATTCTATACGGGTTCGACCAGCTCTCGCCACGGTATTATGATCTCCGGCCCCTGTTCCGAACCAGAAGAAAAGCCCTCCTATGAAAAGGACGGTTATTACCCACATGACCTTTTTCATGTTTTTTCTGAGTTTATCCATCATAACAGGTACAATACTATACAATAACTGCCTGCATATCAAGGGCGGAGGTTGTCTCGGTCGTATTGCCTCACAAGAAAATCTAAACGAAACATAATCGTTGCCTCATCAGAAAATCTAAACGAAATGATTTAGAATAGCCACCGAAGGGAGGTGGCGAAAGATGAGGTTAGAAT
>SLGR01000045.1 GCA_007136585.1 Candidatus Sumerlaeota bacterium
GCCTTAACTGTATTGATCTTGCGGATCTTTCTTTTTATACGCTTGAACTTATAAAAAACCATCCCGGAACTGCCGGGTTTGAGACGGTCTGGGTCTATGAAGCTGAAGATCTGGACCTGTTTACGGGGGAGGCGGTAGGGATCATAACCTCAAATTGCAGAGAGGGTGTCGTATCCCTGGATATTTCAAGCGCAATATACCCTTTTCGCGGCGCCGAGCCCGGGGGGCTCCTGGAAAAGCTTTCCGGTCTCCCCGGCTCCTCCTTGGTATCCTCCGTCGCGGAAGAAGAACCCGCCCCGGGGTTTTTTATATCCGGTGAGACCCGGGATGAACAGGCGCGTCGCGTCGCCTCTCACGCTGCTTCCCTTATCAGGTCCGGGATCCGTCCTTCTGAAATTGTTCTCATAGCAAGGTCCTCCGGGGAGAATATGAATGTTTTTACGGAAGCCCTCGCGGAGTTCGGCATAAACTCGGTTATAACCGGCGGGATAGGGTTCTTCAGGCAGCAGGAGATAACGAGCCTGATTTCAATCCTTACCTGCGTGAGCCGCCCCGGTGAGGCCGATGATATTCACGTATACAGGTTCCTGAAACTCTCCGGGGGAGCGGGGGAGGATGAACTGGACCGCGGACGCCGGGATGCCCTCCTTAAAGGAGAGCCGCTCCTATCTGTACTCGGGGAGGATACCCGTAGGGCTTACGATGATCTTACGGCTGAACTTCTGCCGGACCGCATAAGACAGGACCCTCCGGGAGTGGTTTACAGGGTCATGAATCGTTTCGGGTTACTGGCAAAGGGCGCCTCGGAGAATCGCCCTGCCCGGCTTTACAGTTATTTTTTTAAGGTTGTCTCCGATTTTACCGAACTGAACCGCAGGATGCGCGGCGAGGATACAGGGTTCAGGGATTTTATGGATAACATATACGACCTTCTGAGCGGTTTCGGCAAGGATCTTGATATCCCGATAGATCCTGAGACCGAGGCGGTCGGGATAATGACCGTTCAGCAGGCAAAGGGGCGGAGGTTCCGGGTCGCGTACCTGGTGGATATGATAGAGGGTGTTTTCCCCAGGGAGTTCATAGAAAACCCTCTTCTGGCCGAAGAGGAGCAGCGCCTTCTCGGGCTCAGAACTCTTAGGGGTGTGGAAGAGCAGAATGAGCTTGAGATGAAACTTTTTCATACCGCCTCCACCCGGTCTGCGGATAAGAGTGTTTTCTGCTGGTATGAGACGGAGAATGACTCCTCGCCCGCGGAGCTCTCTTCGTTTATTGACCCGTCCGGGCTCGAATCCCTGGGGGAAGAGATAACCCGGTCTATGAGCGCGGAGCACGAGTTTCTGGTAAAGAGCGCGGCCTCCCTCACCTCAGAGGAACGGGAGGGGATAGCGCCTCTTCTACCGGCTCCGGTCTCCGCATCTATGGGGTTCATAAACAGGGTTTCCGGGTTTGAGGCCGGGGAAGTTCACGACAGGGTCGTTGAGGGTATCCCCGGGGTGTTTTCTTATTCCTCCCTGAGCAGTTTCAGGGACTGCCCCGCTGCTTTTTTTCTGCGCAGTATACTAAGGGTAAGGGAAAAAGACACCTTTCATAAGAGTCTGGGTATCGCGGTTCACCGGGTTCTTCAGGTTTACCACCAGAGAGGGGGAGAGTTCCCGGATATTATTTCCGGTGTATGGGATGAGACAGGTTTTACCGGAAGCTTTGAACGGCGCAATATACGCCTTATCGTAAAGAATATCATTTCCGCCTATCTGAAAGCGATGGAGGATGAGAGCTTTACGGTAACTGAGACTGAGAAAACTTTCACCTTTTCCCGGAACGGGATAAATTTCACGGGAAGGATTGACAGGGTCGACCGGTTCCTGGGGGCTGAGAGGATAGTGGATTACAAGACCGGAAAAGGTATCCCGGCCGAGAAGGGACTGCTGGGAGCCATAAGGCGCGGGGATGATTTTCAGGTTCCTATTTACGCCGCTTCCGGAAACCCGGGGTACTTTACTATTTACAGACTGAGGCACGAGCCTGGTAAGATGCCGGTAAATTTAGATCTTAGGGACCCCGAGACCGCGGATGCCCTGGAGAAGGCGTGGGGGTTTATCAATGAGGCGGCTGAAGGTGTCAGGAAAGGGTTCTTTCCCCCCGAACCGGGGAACGCCTGCCGTAACTGTTTTTTCAGCAGGGTATGCGACTGACACCCAGGCAGCAGAGGGCGGTTGATTCCCCCGCAGGCGAGTTTGTGGTCAAGGCGGGGGCCGGGACGGGAAAGACCCGTGTACTCATCCACAAATACCTGGCCGTTTTCAATGACCTTACCGGAAAAGGCCTTACTGACGCTGAGGCCTGTTCATCAATTCTTACGGTAACTTTTACCCGGCGCGCAGCAAGGGAGATGCTTGAAAGGCTCCGCGGCTCCGTGGATCCCGGGGCCCTTAAGCATGCCAGGATATCCACCATAGACGCCTTCTGTTCCAGGTTTCTCAGGGAGAACGCCTTCCGGGCCGGGCTGGATCCCTCTTTCAGGGTTCTTGACGGGGTTGAAGCCAAACTTTTATTCAGGAGGGAAGGGGGGCGCCTCCTTGAAGAGGAAGGGGTGCCGCCACTGGAGGTGGAGAACTCGCGGCAGGAGTTCCTTAATGATGTCTTTGCGCTTATATGTGATTTGAAACAGCGCCTTATATCCCCTGAGGAGTTTGCTTCCGGAGCAGGGGATTCTGGGGCTCTGCACAGGATAGTATCAATGCTGTACAGCCTCTACGAGGAGAAACTCTTTGCTCAGAACCTGATGGATTTCGGGAAACTCCTTTTTACGGTCTACCGCATACTTGAGAATGACCGGGAGACGCTTAGGCGGACCAGGGAGCTCTTCAGGTACGTCCTTATTGACGAATACCAGGATACAAACCCCGGGCAGGTGAAGCTCTTGAGGCTCATATCAACTCCCCGGAACAATTATTTTGCGGTAGGAGACGACCAGCAGTCCATTTACGGGTTCCGCGGCGCCGAACCCCGCCACATAATGGACCTTTATTCCGGGGTTCCGGAAGAGAGGAAGGTTTTTTTAAATACGAATTTCAGGACCCCCCCTCCTCTTCCGGAGGTGGTAAACGAAATATTTTCCGGGTTATTCAAGGGGTACAGCGATATTGAGAGCGGGTGCGAAGGTGAGTCAGTGATAGAGGTTTTCCCCGCTGATGAGAGGAAAGAGGAGGCGGAGTTTATCGCCGAAAAAACCGCGGGGTTCATAAGGGAGGGGTACTCTCCGGGAGATATTGTCATCCTTTTAAGGGGGGTAAAGAACGCATCTGATTACGAGGAAGCTCTCCGGGAAGCCGGGATACTTTCAGTAACGGTGGGGGGGATGGGTTTCTACAGGCAGCCCGAGGTAAAGGACCTTATCTCAATCATACTTGCCTCAGATAACCCCTATAGCGACCGGGAGCTTGTAAGGGTATTTAGGTCCCCGGCATTTGGGGTTCCGGATTCGGTTCTGGCTGCTTTTGCCTCAAGAGAGAAAGGAGAGCCGCTTTACAGCGCGATGGAGAGATCCGGGGACGAGAGGGTTCTCCGCGCCCTGGGTTTCATTAAAATGATCAGGGAACGCAGGGAGAGTATGAGCCTTGCGGGCCTTATCCGGGAGATAATAAGGGAGAGCGGGCTTCTCTATCGGGCCGCTGCCGCCCCCGGGGGTATGAACTCCCGCAGGATGTCAAACCTGAATAAGTTTATCTCTCTTGCCCGGCATTTTGAGTCCGGGAATATATTCACCTCTCTTGCTGATTTTGCTCTTTACCTGCGGGAGCTTGAGGAGGCCGCCGTGGCGGAACCCGAACCCCGGCCGCGGGTCCCCGGAGTTGTGCATATAATGTCAATACACCAGTCAAAGGGGCTTGAGTTTCCGGTAGTTTTCGTTTCAAATGTTACGCCGCGGAACTTTCCTGCACCATCCAGACAGGAAAGGTATCATTACCTGGAAGAACACGGGCTCATAATCCGTGACAAAGATAAAAACTCCCCGTATATGAGGCTTCTTAAGGAGAGGCTCTACGCGGAGCATCAGCAGGAAGAAAGGCGTCTCCTGTATGTAGCCCTTACAAGAACCATGAAGCACCTTCTTGTTACAGGCAGCCGCGGAGCGCGCGGAAGGTTCTCAAAATTTATGTATTATTTCATAGAGGAAGAGGATTCAGGGATAAGGGTCAGGGAAAACCTGGTCGATAAAATAAGCCTCTCGGGTGAGGTGAAGAACGATTCCGGACCCCTCTCTTCATTATCCTCATCCCGGCTCCTTAAAAAGGAGGATTTTCTTAAAAACGCCCGTTCTCTGGGGATCCCGGTTTACTTTGAGAAGACCTCTCCGGCAGAGTATACGGTTACAGGGATAGAGACCTACGCCACCTGTCCTTATCTCTATAAACTGCGTTATGTTATGAGGGTTCCCGAAAAACCCGGATATGGAGGGTTTTCCCCGGCGGTGTTCGGTACGGCGGTTCACAGGGTTCTTGAAGAGTTCTATACGCGCGGAGGAGGTTCCGCCTCCGGGATGCGCCGGCAGCTTATCTCGCTGCTTCTTGCTTCCGGGGTCGGGGAAGGGGAAATGAAAGGGGATTATATTGAATCTGTTGATCAGGTTATCTCTCGCGTCGGGGCCGACGGGTTCCTTCCTCCCAAGAAGGATGTTCTCTTTGTAGAGCAGCCTTTTGTGATGGAGTTCTCAGGCGCCTTCATCAAGGGAACAATAGACAGGGTGGATAAAACCCCTTTGAGGGTGGTGGATTACAAAACCTCGGCCGGATCCTCGGTCGCTCCTTACGCCCTTCAGCTTGGGATTTACTCAATGGCCCTTGAAAAAATATTCGGGCTGAAGGGGCCGGGTCTCTTCATATGTCATCTCCGCTCCGGAGATATGATTGAAACCGGTATTCCGGGGTTCCTTGAAATGAAACTAAGGAGCCTTATATCCGGGCTTAAGCTCTCAAACTTCCCACCGCGCCCGGGCAGGAACTGCCAATATTGCCCCTATAAAGGCATGTGTCCTGTTGCAGATCCGAAACCTTCCTTGGTTTAAGTAATAAGCTCCCAAAC
>SLGR01000044.1 GCA_007136585.1 Candidatus Sumerlaeota bacterium
GCCTATCTCCACCCTTCCGCCGCGGGCGTTTATCCCGGCGCTCCGGATATTCCAAACAACTGAATCATAATGAGCCTCCAGTTCCGCGGAGTAGAGACCGTCAAGAGTAAAAGCCTCGGCTTTCAAAGTAGAACCCGTAAAAAAGGCACGCGCGGAAATATGGCCGAACTCTCTGCCGGGGAGTCGGAACCCGTCCAGGGTAAGAGCGCTCCTGACCTCGGGAGAAGAGGCGTCTCCGGATACCCCTATGGAACTGCTGATCTCGCCAGATACGCCTCCGGGAAAATCAAGGTCGTCTATCTTTATCCCTGTTCCCTTCAATTGCATATCCACTTCTCCTCCGGGGTCCCAGGTCCCTTCCCACATAAGGCTGCCCCCGCCTATAAATGCCGAACCGGAGCCTATTTCAATACGTCCGAGGCGGAACTCAGCGTAGGTCTCAAGCCTCTCAACATCAATACCGGCAACCTTTCCGGTCTCCATAAAGATATCTCCCGATGCCCTGAGCTCCGAAACCTCCCCCTCCAGGGCGCCGTCAAACTCTATTTTCCCTGAAACGTTTTTTATCCCTGCTCTTTTCAGAGCTTTCCTCGCATCGGCTTCACCTTTCGCCCGGAGATCCAGTCTCGGCCTGTCAAGGTAATCCCTGAGCGCGCCGCTTACGGTAAAAGTATTTCCATCCCAGTCCATAAGGCTCTCCGTAACCAGTATCCTCTCCGGGGAAATATTCAGCACGGCCCTGCGGACAAGGATCTCTCCCATCCGGGCGCTCTCAACAATCACCTCTCCGTTCATTTTGAGAACCCCTAAACCTTCCGTTATATTATTAATATTAGATCTTACTTTAAGGTTCACTGAGGCGCTCCCGGAATCAAAACCGGGAATATCCCCGGTTTCAAAAAGCCGTGATACGGGCTCAAGCTCCGCCCCTCGGGCGCGCAGAACCCCTTCTATTTCGCCACTGATTAGATGAAGGCTCCCGTTTATCCTGAGATCCTGAATGAAATCTTTTACGGTGAAAGATGCCGAGGCGGCGATCTCCGGGTAGCCTCCGGGAAGGATGCGCCCGTCAATACCCTCAAACTCATACTCGCTGTCGTTATGGATATACCGCACCTTACCGTTAAAAAGGTTTACCCTCCAGGGAGGAACTCTACCCGCTTCGCCGCCTTGGGCAGCGGCAAGAGCGTCAAGTCCGTCTATACTAAACCCTTCTGAACCGTGACGCGCCGTAAGGACGGGACCGTAAACAAACACCTCCCTGATGAGCTCCCGCAAGGCCGGCTTTTCACGCAAAAAACGCATAAGGGAATACCGCACCCTTACCCTTCCTATCTCAAGGAGAGCCTCTTCTGTTCCGGGATCATTTATGTATATGCCGTGAACAACAATATTATTGAAAATATCGGTGGTTACCCTGTCTATCTCTACAGGCAGAGCTGTCTCACGCGTAAGCCTGTTTTGAAGGTATGTTTTTAAATGTTCAGTAAACCTGCGACTGCTCGCATAGATAAAGCCGGCGGATACCGTAAGAAGAAGCAGTATAAATATTTTAAGAAAAGTCTTAAGTTTCAGCATATGTGTCTCAGCTGCCGCCCGGGTTCCCGCGCTATCAATACAGCCGTATCTTCAGATCTCTCCAGGAAGACTTTTGACCGGCTCACTTTTATTTTCCGGATTACTTTTTCCTGAACCGGATAGTTTCGTTATCCTCAAGCTCAGCCCGGATCTTGACAGGAGGGGTTATCTCCTGTTTAAGCATATCCTCGGCGAGAGGGTCTTCAAGATATTTCCTTATGGTTCTTTCCAGCGGCCTGGCCCCGTATTCTGGGTCAAACCCTTTCTTTACCAGGAACTTCTTCACATCGGCCGAGGTGTCAAAGGTTATTTTCTGATTTGAAAGCTTCTCCCTGAGCTCGTCAAGCATTATGGAAACAATATTAAGTATATGCTCTTTATTCAGGGGGTGAAAAACTATCAACTCGTCCACCCTGTTTAGAAACTCCGGACGGAATGTGCGCTTTGTCTCTTCCAGGACCTTATCTTTTATGCGCTTGTAGTCAAAATCCGGTTCTCCGCCCCGGGCAAACCCGAGACCCTTAGATTTAAGTTCGCGCGTTCCGAGGTTTGAAGTCATTATCACAACGGTATTCCGGAAAACAACCTTATGGCCGAGGTTGTCGGTTATCTGACCGTTATCAAATATCTGAAGAAGTATATTAAATACTTCCGGATGAGCCTTCTCTATCTCGTCAAGAAGAACCACAGAGTAGGGTTTGCGCCTTACCGACTCGGTAAGGGTCCCTCCCTCTTCGTAACCCACGTATCCCGGGGGTGCGCCTATCAGCCTGGAAACCGAGAACTTTTCCATAAACTCGCTCATATCCACCCTTATAAGCGCTTCGCGGTCTCCGAACATATAATCGGCCAGCGTCCGGGCCAGCTCGGTCTTTCCCACCCCGGTTGGTCCGAGAAAAAGAAAAGAACCTATGGGTTTCCGCGGCTCTTTAAGCCCTGTCCGGGATCGCCTTATCGCCTGGGAGACCCGCGTAACGGCCTCATCCTGCCCTACGATCCTCTTATGCAGCTCCGATTCCATATTAAGAAGGCGCTGGGACTCTTTCTCCGTGAGTTTGGATACGGGGATACCCGTCCACTCTGAAACGACCACAGCTATATCCTCCTCATCCACGGTATCCTGCCCCTTCTGGATCCGCTGCTCCCAGTTCTGTTTCTCCCGGCTTATCTTATCCTCAAGTTTCTTTTCCTCATCCCGCAGGTCAGCCGCTTTCTCAAACTCCTGGGCGGCTATGGCAGCTTTCTTTTCTTTTGTCAGGGCGGCCTTTTCCTTCTCTATCTCTTTGATATTCTCAGGAAGCATTGTAGCCTTAAGCCTTGCCCGGGAACCGGATTCGTCAATTATATCTATGGCCTTGTCGGGAAGAAACCGGTCCGTGATGAAACGCTGAGATAGGGTGGCGGCTGCGACAAGCGCCGCATCAGAAAATTTAACCTGGTGATGCGCCTCATACCTGTCTCTCAGGCCTTTGAGTATCTCAATTGTCTCATCAACCGATGGGGGATCTACCACAACCTGCTGAAACCTTCTTGAAAGTGCGGCATCCTTCTCAATATGTTTTCTGTACTCGTCCAGGGTTGTCGCCCCCACGCACTGAAGCTCGCCCCGGGAGAGGGCCGGTTTAAGTATATTGGAGGCATCCATGGCTCCTTCAGCGGCCCCGGCCCCTATAACGGTGTGAAGCTCATCTATGAAAAGGATAACCCTCCCCTGGGCGCTTCTTATCTCGTTCATAGCTTTCTTAAGGCGCTGTTCAAACTCCCCCCTGTACTTGGTCCCTGCGATCATAGCGGCAAGATCCAGCGTTACCACGCGTTTATCCATAAGTATCTCGGGAACCTTATTCTCGGTTATCTTCTGGGCCAGCCCCTCGGCTATGGCCGTCTTTCCCACCCCTGCGTCTCCTACAAGGACCGGGTTATTTTTCGTTCTCCTGGAGAGTATCTGTATGACGCGCTGGATCTCCTTCTCTCTTCCGATTATCGGGTCAAGCTTTCCGTCGGAGGCAAGGGCGTTAAGGTCGCGCCCGTAAGTATCAAGAGCCGGAGTCTTGGAGGATTTTCTCCCTTTTACCCCCGGTCCGCCGGGACCGGGGTTAAAGGCTCCCTCCCCAAGGAGGTTCAGAACCGTATCCCGGACCTTCTCCTGGGAGAGTCCGGCCGAGACCATTACCTGGTTTGCCACCCCCTCCTCCTCCTTTATTAGCCCAAGAAGTATATGCTCGGTACCCACGAAATTATGCCCAAGCTCCTGCGCCTCCCTTACAGCCAGGGTTAGAACACGCTTGGAACGGGGGGTCATGGGCCTGTCCCCGGTAAGAAGAACGTTATCCCCTTCACCCACTATATCTATTACCTTCTTCCTCAGTTTTGAACGGTCAACCCCCATCACCTTGAGAGCCTCCGCCGCCACCCCTTCGTTAAGGGCCAGCAGACCCAGAAGTATATGCTCGGTCCCGACATAATCGTGACTGAGTTTCTTGGCCTCATCCTGCGCCAGGACGATGGCCTTCTGGGCTCTCTTTGTAAATTTATTAAGCATTTCTCTTCTCCTTTATAATTAATTCAGGTAAACTCTTTAACTGTATCTATGATTATAATAAACAAAACAGCAGGTGTTTTCAAACCCCGCTTTTTCTAAGGGCGTTTCTTATAAGACGGGCTCTTGCTATATCCATTTCAGAATCGTTCATACAACTCCCCTCAATCTGCTGGATATGCGCGGGCTGTATTTTTATCATAAGGTTATTGAGAGTATTAAGGTCTCTCTTGATGATACCGTTATATACCCCGAACCTGAGGTTGCTCATAAAATCCATAGCTTCCTCAAAACTTATCTTATAGGCGTTTACAAGGACCCCGTGAGACCTGTATACTGAGTCTTTTACAGTCTCCTCCCCGGTTTCAAGAATCTTCGAGCTAACTTTCCTTTCACGTTCAACCACCTGCACGACAAGACGTTTCAGGCTGTCTATAACCCTTGTCTCGGAAACCCCAAGGGTAACCTGGTTTGAGACCTGCAGAATATTCCCCATAACCCTTGTTCCTTCGCCGTAAATGCCCCTTACGACCATTCCCAGCTTATTTATATTCTCCATTGTGCCGCCCAGACTTCCTGTCATGCCCAGACCCGGAAGATGAAGCAGGCAGGAGGCCCTCATTCCTGTCCCGGTATTGGTGGGGCATGAAGTAAGGTAACCCCATTTCCCGGAGTAGGCATAATCCAGGAGCCCTCCCAGATCGTCATCAAGCCTGTTTATAACGTCCCAGGAGTCAAAGAGATTAAGCCCGGCGGAGATATACTGCGCCCTGAGGTGATCCTCTTCGTTTATCATTATGCTCATAAGTTCCCGGTCACCCAGGAGAATACCCCCGGGACGGGATGAGAATGCAAGACCCCGGCTTACCAGGTTCCTTTCCAAAAGAAGCTGACGGTCTATATCATCACACTCTTCCAGTCTTATATTTTCAGCTTTCTTAAGAAGTGATATACTTTTGCAGGCCCTGAATACCCTCTCCCTTATCTTTCTGAGAGTCTCCGCAGGGGAGGTTGAGGGAAAGCTGAAACCTTTAAGGTTTCTGGCAAGACGTATCCTTGTGGATATTATGCAGGGGTTTCCGTCCCCACCCGAAAGCCATCCCACATCTCTCCGCGCTAACTCACTCAGGTTCATCCGGGTGTTTTTCCATGGACTTTATCCGGTCCCTTATAACCGCCGCTCTCTCATACTCCTCCCGGTCAACGGCTTCCCTGAGTTCAAGCCTGAGCTTATCGATCTCGGTCTTCTTCTCAACCCCCGGAGGAACTTTACCGGAATGCTGGACAGAGCCGTGCACCCGCATCATAAGCGAGGTAAGGTTTTCGGCGAATGTTTCATAGCACCGATCGCACCCCAGAAGCCCGCTCTGCTGAAAACTGCTCAGGGTAGTTCCGCATCCGGGACAGCGGAGCGAACCGCCCGGGGCGTCAATTTTTTCCGCGTCGCTGAACCCGGCAAGCATATCGGATATACTGGAGAAAAAACCTTCATGTAACCCCTGGATCTTGATTGAACACTCCGGTGACCGGGCAGCGCATTTTTCGCATAAACGGTATCTTTTCTGCCTGCCGTTTTCAATCCTTGTTATGAAAACGGAGGCCGGGTTCTTCCTGCAGTCCTGGCAGAGCATCGGCGGGTTTATATTTTATACCCTTCCATGGATGTAAGCCTCCTGAACCGGGATATGAGGTCTTTTGTAACCTCCCCGGGGCGCCCGTCTCTTATGGGTCGTCCGTCAACCTTTATGACCGGGATAACCTCGGCCGCGGTCCCGGTCAGAAAACACTCGGATGCGTTATATACCTCAAAAAGAGTAAAAGGGGTCTCCTTGACCCGCATACCCTGCTCACGGCAGAGCCTGATTATAACGTTGCGCGTAATCCCGGTAAGCGTGCCCACGTAAGGAGGAGGCGTAAGAACTATCCCTTCTTCTGTAATGACAAATATATTATCCCCGGTGCACTCTGCCACGTATCCGTCCCTGCTCAGCATTAACGCCTCCAGAACACCGCTGCGGTTAGCCTCTATCTTCGCCAGGATATTATTCAGGTAGTTCAGCGATTTTATCCGGGGACTCAGGGCCTCCGGGATGTTCCTTCGGGTGGAGGCCGTAACAACCTCAAGCCCGTTCTGGTAAAACTCCTCAGGGTAGAGCTCTATGGAATCGGCTATGCAAAATACAGTGGGTTGGGGGCATTTCCGGGGATCAAGGCCCAGGTCCCCCGGCCCGCGGGTGACCACAAGGCGTATGTACGCGTCGCGGAGGGAGTTTTTCCGGACCGTCTCGGCCACTATCTCCTCCATCTCGTCCAGAGGTATCTTTATATCAAGGGTTATGGCCCGGGCAGACATGTAAAGCCTTTCCAGGTGTTCTTTCAGCTTGAATATGTTTCCGTCATAAGCCCTTATACCCTCAAATACACCGTCACCGTAAAGAAGCCCGTGATCGAAGACAGAGACTACCGCCTTATCCTTTTCAACAAACTCCCCGTCAAGATAAATCAGTCTGCCCATATTCTCTCCTTTTTCAAATACCTCCGCGCACCTTTTCAAGTTTCCCGTCACTTATATTCAGGACAGTATCTCCGGATTCCGCAAGTTCCCTTTCGTGAGTGGCCAGTACTATTCCTATACCGCTCCGTTTCCGCAGGTTCCTCATAAGCTCTATGGCGGAAGCCGAGTTCACCGAATCCAGGTTCCCGGTCGGTTCGTCCGCAAGAATAAAATCCGGCCTGTTTATCAGAGCCCTGGCCATAGCCACCCGCTGCTGCTCTCCTCCGCTCAGGGTTGCCGGGTTTCTTTTTATAAGGTCCTTGATACCCAGTATACCGACAAGCTCCCCGAACCATCCGTTATCCGGTGTTTTTCCCGCGACTCTTAGAGGAAGTTTTATATTCTCCTCAACGTTAAGGTCGTTTATCAGGTGAAAGAACTGGAAAACAAACCCTACGCTCCGGTTCCTCCACAGACTCAGCCGTCTGTCACCCATACCGTATACCGGAGCTCCGTCAAAGTAAACATCCCCCGAATCCGGTCTTTCCAGCCCCCCGGCCACGTTAAGCAGCGTTGTTTTTCCGCTCCCGGATGAACCGTATACCGTATACCACTCTCCTCTTTCAAAAGAGAAATCTATCCCTTTGAGCACAGCGGTCCGGGCGTTTCCCTGCCTGTAACTTTTCTCAACGTTTCTCAACTCAAGCATACTTTAAGTTTAATTCTTTTACTACTCCTACTCATTTCTGAGCTCTCCCGCAACTTCCATACGCCCGGCCCTTACAGCCGGGTAAAGGGTCGCAAGGAAACTCACGCCGAGGGTAACGGCGGCAACAAGGGCTATGTCGGAGAACTCTATTCTAACGGGCAGGGTGGATATCAGGTAAACCTGGGGAGGCAGCTCTATGAACTGGTACCTGGCAACAAGAAAGGAAAGACCTATGCCCAGGAGAGTTCCGGAAACGGCCCCGAAAAACCCTATAAGAAGACCCTTAAAGTTAAAGAGCAGCCTTATCTGTCTCCTTGTAGCCCCTACGGCTCTCATTACCCCGCAGTCCCTTGACCTTGTAACCGAGACCATTATCAGGGACCCGGCAACGTTAAACATTGCAACTACGACTATCATTACAAGAACTATGAACATCATCGCCTTCTCAAGTTTAAGGGCGGCAAAGAGGTTGTAATTCCTCTCCTTCCAGGTCTGTACGCTTAAACTACCGGGAAGAGCCTCCCGGAGAAACCGGGCCTTCCCGCCGGCCTCAAACGGGTCTGAGATATAAACCTCGGTTCCAGCCGAAACAGCGTGCCCCCCTAACCCCTGCGCAGCCTCTATATCTATGTAAGCTAGCCCAGAGTCATACTCGTGTATCCCGCTGGAAAAAATACCTGAGACGTGAAACTCTTCCACACGGGGAACCATGGGAACCCCTATCCCCTCCATCTCCGGAATAACCAGGAATATCCTATCCCCCGGCGAAACCCGGAGCTTCCGCCCAAGTTCGGCTCCAATGATCATCCCGCCTTCCCTGAGATCCTCCCAGGTCCCTTCGGCAAGCTCAAGGGGTCCGGGCTCGGGCTCCACACCTTTGATTACCGCCCCCTGGCTGGCATTTTCCCTGTACAGGAGAGCGTTGATAAATATAAAATCCGAAATACTTTCCACCGCCTCCGCTCCCTCAAGGGTTTCCTCAACCCTGCGGGTTGTCTCGTCGGCTCCCATCGGTCCCATAATAATGAGATGCGGGTTCAGAGCCAGAAGCCGCCGGGTTATCTCTGTATGGAAACCGTTCATTACAGATAAAGTAACCACAAGAGAGGCCACCCCAAGGGCTATCCCGGCTACCGATATCAGGACCATTACGCCCAGCACACCGCGGGACCATACCCTGCGGAAATATGACCAGGCCATTTTAAAACTGAAAAGCAATCTCTATCCTTCCGGGCGGAGCATCGGGAAAAGTATGACTTCCCGTATAGATTCGGCCCCGGTAAGAACCATTACAAGCCGGTCTATGCCTATACCCAACCCTGAAGCCGGGGGCATACCGTGCTCAAGAGCCTCCAGGTACTCTTCATCAACCCCTGACGGGATACCTTCCCGGGACTTCTCCCCGGCCTGGGCCTCGAACATCTCTCTCTGAATAAGGGGGTCGTTCTGTTCGGTGTAGGCGTTTCCTATCTCCTGCCCGTTTATGTAAAGCTCAAACCTCTCGGCAAATATGCCGTTATCAGGCGAACTCTTGGCAAGCGGAGAATCTTTTGCCGGGTATCCCGTAACAAATACAGGTTCGATAAGCTTATCCTGAACATGAGCCGAGAAGACCCTGTCTACAACCTTGGCGGCCGAGTCCTTCCCCGGGGGCACATCCAGAGAAGCCGCCTTCTTCTTGAGCTCTTCCAGCGAATCTTCCGGAGAGAACTCAACCCCCGTATGTTTCCGGATAAGCTCCCACAGGTTCTCTTTCTTCCACCCCGAGGAAACATCAACAGCGGGAGTAAAACCCTCCCCCAGTTTTGCGGCCGCGCTTAAAATGATTTCCCTGGAAAGGTCCATCATATAGGTGTAATCCGTATAGGACCGGTAGACCTCCAGCATCGTAAACTCCGGGTTATGCCTGGTGGATACACCTTCATTCCTGAAGTTGCGCCCTATCTCGAAGACCCTGTCCCATCCGCCTACAAGAAGCCGTTTAAGGTAGAGTTCCGGGGCTATCCTAAGGTAAAGCCCGGTATCGTAAACGTTATGATGCGTGGTAAAAGGTCTGGCTGCCGCCCCCCCGGGTATATTCTGGAGTATAGGGGTCTCCACCTCGGCGAAACCCTTTTCCTCAAGAAGGTTCCGGATTGAACCTATGATCCGGGAGCGGGCCCGGAGGAACTCCGAGGATTCGGCGTTTACAAGGGTATCCAGGTACCTTTTCCTGTACCGGAGTTCCTTGTCGCGGAGCCCGTGCCATTTCTCGGGCATTGGACGGAGCGCCTTGGAAAGGAAATCCATCTTACTTACCATTACAGTCTTTTCCCCGGTCCTGGTAGTGAAAACCTCACCCTCTACACCAATGAAATCCCCAAGATCAAGTTCCTTGAAGAGACCTAAAACATCCTCCCCAGCCTTATCTTTTCTTATGTAAACCTGCATTCTGCCGGCTGAGTCCTGGAGATGGGCAAAGGCCGCTTTCCCCATTAGCCTCCGGCTCATTATGCGCCCGGAGATCCTCACCTGCTGCCCGTCGTCAAGTTTAAGCGCTTCAGAGGTATCCGTCCCGGGATCACCGCAGGAAGGATAAGGGTCGATCCCCCGTCCTTTAAGCGAGTCAAGTTTTTCCCGTCTTATATCCGCCTGCTGGTTATCGGTTTCCATAATCTGAAGTTTCTCCTTTTTCTGTAAAAATCCCTAATTTAATTATAAGTATATCTGCGCCTTTTTGAGATTATAATAAGATTGAAGGGACCTTATGTCAAATACCCCTCTCCGAGATGCCTCTCCGCCCTTACCGGCCGTGGGCCACGGCTAAGGCCCCTACTCGGAGCGCCCCGCTTTTTTTCAACGCGGCGGCACACTCTCTCAGTGTAGAACCTGTCGTTGCCACGTCATCTATAAGAATAAATCTTCCGCCCGAGGCGCGGCGCGAAGCCCGGAATGCCCCGGATACGTTACCGGACCTTGACCTCCTTCCCAGAGAGACCTGGGCCATGGTCTTTCTTTCCCGGGTAAGTACCCCCCTGGAAACCGGCAGACCCGTGACCCCTGAGAGACGCCGGGCAAGCTCAAGGGACTGGTTATACCCTCTCTCACGCTGCCGCGTCTTATGTAGGGGTACAGGCAAGAGGAAATCAAACCCCCGGGGCTGAAGTTCTTCCCAGCACCCCGCAAGGATCTCAGAGAGTTCGCCGGCAAGGTACCGGCGTCTTCCGTACTTAAAGTTTATTATTATTTTTTTTACGTTTAATCCGTAAATACAAGCTATATAGAACGCATCAATATTAGAGGTTACCTCTAGTTGGCCGCATCTGCCGCAGAGCCCGGGACCCCTTACGGGGCGCCCGCAGTAAAGGCACCCGTAAGAGTTTATAACCTCCAGATTCATGCGGCACCCCGGGCATATATCTCCCTTATCTGATACTCTGATCTCAGAGCCGCAGCACGGACAGGAAACGGGAAGAAGGAGCTTTACTATCCTTCCCGGCATCAGAACATTATGACAAGATCGGTACTCATATAGAAAGATATATAACTGTTTTCCGACAGGACCCTGTTATGCAGGTACTGACCGCCCAGCCCCAGTGTCATTCTCATATTACTTGAAACATCCATCTCGGAACTGCCGCTCAGCATATACTTGTCATAGTTGGTCCTCTCAACATCAAGGCTGCTCCTGGAGAATTCAGCGTCCAGGGTGCCCCGGACCCTCATCCTTCCCATCGTAGCCACCTCACTCCCCAGAAAAGGGATATTCATCATCGGGGGGAGCTCCAGGAGCGCATCAAAACTCAGACCCGGACGGTATGTTCTTCTGTCGGCCAGCGGGGTATCGCTTAAACTTGAGATCCTCTCGGTTTCCGACTGGGAGTACCTTGCTATCAGGTTCCAGTTCCGTTTAAGCGGCACCCGCACCTGCCCGCTGTAGGAAACACTTTCCTCAAGAGTATACGAGTCCTCTCTCAGGTTATCTTTCTTTGAGGTATCACGTGAATATTCCACCAGCGTATCGTAATCCTTTAAAAAAAGAAACCGGCAGTTTGCCCCGTACCTCTTTTCCACGGTAAGATCCACCGGATCGGCATCGGAGAAACTGGATTCCTCCTTATGCCTGTACCTTGTCCTAAGCCGTATATCCCGGATAGCCCCGCCGGAAAACGGCAGCCGCTCAACCGACCCGTGGTTGAGTTCAAGGTCAGGCCAGTATCTTGTCTCGGTCTCAAGGACAGTTCCCCTGACATCTCTTCTGGACTCGGTGAAATTATAGACCCCCCGGACCGAGACTCCGCCCATAAGGTTCATAAGCCCCTTATCCAGTCCCAGGTGGGCAAACGGGCTCCAGTTTACCGTATGGCGTATTGAACTGCGGCTGGTAAGTGTCTCGGGGGTTTTCTCTGTATCGGTAGAGGGACGGAGTTCATAATAGGGGTTAAGCTTGTCAAAGACGGTATACCCTCTGTCCACTTCGTGCCAGGAATCCCCTTTCTCCGCCGAATACGAGGTGTTTATATTCAGGGTATCGGCGGCGCGGACGAATGGAAGCAGGTTCCTGGCCGGGACCCCGGCGCTTACGCTTCCCGTAAAGTTCCTGCTTATATCCTTTGTATCGGCCGGAACGCTTACGCTGTTAGTGGATACGAAGTTATAGTTCTCTATGATCCTTGCGCTCATCTGGCCGCTGGGCCTGAACCAGTTCAAAAGGTTGAGCTGCGAGGACAACCCTATATCCTGGCTCTTTGACCAGGGTTCCCTAGGGCTCTCCCCTTTAAGCGGTCCGGAATAGTAATCCCAGGTCCGGTACTTCTCGTTCCGCGAGAACGAGGGCCTCAGTACAAGCAGCCTGCCCAGCCCAAGCTCCGTAGAGCCCGAATAGGCGAGCGTCTCCTCCAGCCTGTCCTCTTTTCCCCCGCCCGGGTTCTCTACTCTCTGATACTCTCTCCACTCCACCAGAGAGTCGGTCTTTCTTATATTACCCCTTATGTTACGGGGAAAAAGGGGCAGGGTGAAGGGAAAATTATAAGAAATATCCCCGCGGTAATTCTCGGTCAGGTCGGTCTTGCCGGTCAGGTTGGACTCGCTCAGACTCTTTGAATAGGAAGCGCTGAGCGCCGGCAGGTTCCTCATAGAAAACCTGGCGCTGAGGCTTAGCGAATCGGTAATAACCTCTCCCGCGTCCTCCTCCCTAAGGTAAGGGTTCCGCTGGGCGGGGGTTATACGGTCGGCAGGGGTTGTAACGCTCCTGCGGGAGAACCTCCCCTCCACCGGAAGATAAGAAAGAGCGGTAAGTCTGGCGTTGGCGGAGTACTCCACCCTGTCCTGGTTGCGCGGAGGCGTCACGATAGTCTGAAAATCCCTCTCCATCTTCTCGTAACTCCCGCCGAACTCAATAACCCCGGGGATTGAGGAGGAAAGATCACCCCTTAAGGCCGTTCCTGTCCTGCGGTCAGGCTCCCCCATATGAACCTCGTTCACCCATATCCTTCCTGAAATATCGTCAGTTCCGCTGTTATTTATGACCCCCGCCCTTATCTCCATTATGTTACTGACTGACGGGGAACCCGATATCTCCTTGAAATCATCCGGAAAGATGAAAGTATACATATTCCATCTGCTCTCTATCTCGGAAGCATCTATGCGGGCAAAGTAATAGTTCTCATTGTTTCCTGAACCTGCTCCCAGCCACAACCCGAAATCAGCGTCCCGTCCCTCGTACCCGTATAAGAACAGGCTGATTTCCTTATGGCTGGAAAAATCCATGGCGCTGACATACCGGGAGTAGGCGTAGGCGGTGGCCCCGGCCCTGAGCGAGCTGTACTCAAGTTCAAGTGCCTGTTCCCTCTCGCCGGGGCTCCCCCCGACCTTATCATAGATCCGCTCGTAATCCCTGTGCCCTTTAAGTTCAATATACTCGTCGCTGTCGTAGTTGTTTATCGCCCTTATCTCCAGGTTATCTATACCTTCCCCCACCTCCCACCTGTTCCCGAGGGCCTCTATAGACATTATCCCTATACGTCCCGCGAAGCTCGTTCCGCGGCGGCCTCTGACCGTAAGCCTTACGTGCTTTACGGCGCTCCATATATCCTCGTCTCCGGCCAGTTCAATCGGAACGGTTATAAGGCGCCATCCTGTCCAGTCCATCTTAAGGTACCTAAGGTCAGGATCGGCGGGATCATACTCAAACCTGGCGAAGTTTTCTATGGTGTCAAGGTAACCGTCCCTGTCAAGGTCGTTGGAATCTATCCGGGCGTTCCTGGCCCCTATAGGGATCACCTCATCCCCGAACTCGAAATCCCACCCTATATCCTGCCCGTGGTCAAGGGTCCCGCTGTTATTCACATCCTCTGTCTTCAGGATACCGGTTCCGTCGGCATCCTCGGATATGGTCCCGAGATCCATTATAAGCTCGGCCCCGCTTCCGTCACCCCTTACCCACATTGATATTGAATCCTTATCGCTCAGATCCGCCCCGGTCCTTGAAAGAACATATACAACGGAGGCCTCCGGATCTATCCCGCTCTCAAGGGGGTGTTCCGAAGGAAGCCTGTAATCAAGGAGCAGCACCCTCCTTCTTTCGTCGTCCTCCCTCGCCACCCTGGGGTTAACATCCCTGAGGTAAACCTCGTCCTCGTCCAGTCTCTTAAAGAGCCACTCGGGATGCGCGGGATACTGAGAGGTGCCTTCAGCCAGGGACGGGGTGGCAGCTATCTGCCAGGAATCGGGGTTGGTGGATACCCCGTAACTCTGCCTGATCCCTTCCATATTGTCTATCATTGCCTTTCCGACGGTATTAGGGTTCTGGTTGCTGTAGGCAACCTCTCCGCTAAGGGAGGTGGGCATCGGGAAAAACCTGCCGGCGGGGATACGCAAACTCATATCGGAGTTCAGCACCAGGGCGCTCTCTGGGGTTGACCCTACCTGCGGTATATCCTGGGGAGTGCTTGACCAGTTGTAGAGCATGGTTCCTCCCATACTGAAGTTTCTGGAGAAATCATACTCCCCCCGAAGGCCGACCAGGGTCTCTTTCATCTGCCCACCGAACGGCATATACTCGTATGTGACCTCTATCCGCGTGGTTTCGTCAATACGGTCCTCATCCAGAAAACTCAGGAACCCCGAGGTGTAATCTATTATGTAATCGGTATCCCGGGAGAGGACCCGGCCGTCAAGCATAACCCGCTCGCTTCCCCGGATTATATTCGGCCTCAGGAAATAATTCCTGAGCATCCGTTTATACTCCACGTATATAATATACCGGTGCTGCGGGTTGGTCCTTCGGTATATATCCTTAAACCCGCCCCGGTCGTACCCTTCCCCCTCGGGATGGTCCGGGTTATAGAACGGGGTATCGTCAGTAAACTCAAGTATCCCCAGGTCATAATCAACCCTGTAGGAACCTTCGGGAAGCTCGACCTCGTTCCTGTTAAGGTCAAGGAAACGCAGCACAAAATCCTCGCGCATTATCCTGGTCGCCCCCAGGCTGTACCGGTTCTTCAGCTCCGTGCTTACCGTCTCATCCACATTCTTTATCACCACGGGAAGTCCAGAATACCCCACCTCACCTGTCCCCAAGCCGTAATTGTACTCCACGGCTATAACATAATTTGAAGCTATATTGTACCTGAAATTTATGACCCCGTTAGAATTATCAATATAGTAGTCCCGCCCGGCCACAAGACGGTAGAAGCTTCCCGTGTAGGTCTCGGTGGAGCCTTTTATACGTGCGGTCATCGTTGACTTGTTCTTCTCAACCGCGGTGGTCGGATCCCTGTCATCTATATAGACCCGCAGGGTTCCGGGGTCAAGCGGAAGGTGCGCCTTATCTATAGCAGCCCTGTAATACCTCCGCCTGATATAAGAGGTATCCCTTATATCGGTTTTCTGGAAGGAACTCTCCCCGTAGAACTCCTGGACCTCCGTCGTCCCCTTGGCCTGCGAACCTATGGCCATGAACCGAAGGTCGCGGTACTGCCCCCTTACGCTTGCTCCGAATACGTTCTTGGAGTACCCGACAAACCGGGTTGCCGGGATATGAAGGTTTATATCGCCGAAAGCCGCCTCCTGGATTATCTCGTCGGGGTCACCCCTGTATTTAACAGATATCTTCCGGGCATCCTCGTCGTAGGCCGGTTTTGTGTCGTCGTAATCCACGTTTACGGTTATCTTATCCCCCACCTCGCCCTGTATCCTCACCCTGAGCTCCTGGTCCATCTCAAACCCGCTTGGAACCCCCGCCGGAACCCCCTCCGCCGTCCGTTCATCTTCGTCTCCCATATAGCTGAAGTGCCCGTACTTGACCGAAATGGATTTTCTTCCGGTTATGCTCATACGGGCCTGGTAGGGTAACTCAGGGCGGGCCTCCGGATAGAACTCCGGGGCGGTAACCGAGGGGGTTGAGATATCCACGTCTTCAGTCACCGCCTCCGGTATCTCAAATGTATCATCCCGTTTCTGCTGTATTATATCCTTCCAGAGACAATCCTCGAACTCAAGCTGGATCCCGGTGTCAATAAACTCCCGGTACTCCTCAAGGAGGGTTGTAGGGGTTGAAGGCTCCACTGTGCAGAAATCAAGCTCCCCCTCTTCTATCAGCGAGAAGTCCCTCCCGTACGCCGCCCCCGCACACACCAAAATCACCACCAGGGGACGGATGTGAAAATGTGAAAGTTTTAACATCAGATTTTTCTCAGGATCCCGCCGATCAGTTCCCGGGGATCCTCCTTTCTTATCCTGCTCACCGCGTGCGATACGGCGGAGTGATCGTTATTAAGAAATTGGGCAATATCAACGGCCTTGTGGCCGCAGCAGACGCTGGCTATATAACAGAAAATAGCCCTCCCCCGTGAGACCCTTCTCTTGCCGCCGCGGGATCTCAGTTCCTGGGAAGAGACACCGTATATACGACAGAACCTGTCTGCCAGCTCGTAAATAGGGAGCCTCAGGCTTTCGGGGGTCTTTCTGCGGAGTTTTTTTTCTTTTAGAACGACCGCCTTAAAAGTCTCGTCTCCGGCAACCGGAACCCCTGAAGCGGGATAAACTTTCTCCGGATCCGGATCTTCGTCCATCTCAATAAAATCCCTGAAATCCTCCGCCGGGGTGCCTTGCCCCGTTGAGAGAGCCTTCAGTACCTGCTCTGTATCTACCTGAAGTCCTCCGTCGCATCCCGTATAGTTGCCATAGGATGACCATTTCCAGCCTGATGGATGAGAGCAGAGCCCCGCCCGGACAGGGTTCCTGTGTATATACCTCACAAGCTGAAGGAAATAACTCTCCCGGTCGCATATGATTGACTGAAACCTGCTCTGAAAAAGATGCCCGCTCCTTCCGTACCTGCGGTTGTAGTTCACAGCATACCTTATGGAAACCGATTTCATTATCTCTGAGAGAGAATCCTGGCCTCGCTCAACAAGTATATGAAAATGATTGGGCATCAGGACATAACAGTAGAGAGAAAAAGAGTATTTTTCCCTGGCTTTCCTCAAGCAATCTATAAACTCCAGGTAATCGCAGCTTTTGCGGAATATCCTCTCTTTTCTTATTCCTCTGTTAAGAACATGATAGAGGGCCCCTTCAATATCTATTCTGGGTTGTCTTGGCATAAAATTATTTTCACTTTTTCACATCCGTCCCTATTATAATTGAAGAATTTGCAATATTCAATTAAAACTTTTAAACTTTTTTTATGAAAAAATTAACCAGGTACTCGCTAAAACAGTTTACGCTCTATACCCTGGCAGGGCTCTTCCTCTTCACGTTTATACTTCTTATGGACAGGCTCTTTCAGCTGGCAGAGCTTGTCATTAACAAAGGGGTAGGCGCCGGAGCGGTCGTGGTCCTCCTTACATACTCAATGCCGATCATAGTCTCCCTAGCAATGCCCATGGCAGCCGTAGCCGGAGCCATAATGGCTTTCGGAAGAATGGCCTCCGACGGCGAAATAACGGCTATAAGAACCTCAGGCAGCACCCTGGCCCCTGTTGCCGCCCCTGTGATAGCCGCAGCGGTTATAATAGGAATTCTTATGGTTCCTTTCAACTATTCCCTGGCCCCCGCGGCTCAGGCCCGGTTCAGGCAGATATTCATAAACCTGGCCGCTCAGGACCCAACCCTTCAGCTGGAAGAGAATATACTCATTGATATCCCTCCCTATACTTTCCTCTGCTATGAGATAGACAGGGATAACAGAAAACTGGGCGAGGTGCTTATTTTCAGGGAACAGGAAGGCGACGAGCCCGCCCTCTCCATAACAGCGCGCTCCGGGATCTGGGAGACCGGGGCCGACGGAACACTTACACTTAAGCTCTTTGACGGCACAATAAAACATCAGGACCCCCGGGACCACAGAAAATTCAGTTCAATCATATTTGA
>SLGR01000207.1 GCA_007136585.1 Candidatus Sumerlaeota bacterium
ATCGCTTCCGCGCTTATTATCCCCTCAACCCCGGCAGTTACGGGGGTAAGGATATCAATAAGCTCCGGTGACGGGCCGATGTCAAAAAGCTTGATATGTTCGGCCCGGCCTCTTACTCTCACAATGTACTCCCCTGCTTCGGTATAATATTTACTGAATGTATTCCAGCCGGATCCTGTCTCGGGAGCATTGAAGCCGGCGCCTTTCTCCCATTCCACCTCTAAATCTTCAGGGTTATAAACCTGGAAACTAAAACTGGAACCTGCGTTCATTGAGATTTTAAAATTAAAGGTATCCGGCGGCGGGGAATCCGCGGAGGCGGACCCGGGAAGGATAAAAAGAATAAGCGCGGAAAAAGCCAGAGCCGCTTTCAGCCTCTTAAGATATACGTGACGGGATACTAAACTGAGGTTTTTCATAATCAAATCTGGAAATACTGTAATAGCAGTATACCAACTTACCCGGAGGCCTGTCAAATCCTCCGGGGGCCCGGGCTCATACAGAGAAAGGGTTACTTTCCTTCCATCATACCCGATACATCCTCATCCGGATCGGATATCAGCCGGATGGCGAACCTTTCCGAAAAAGCCTTTCCCACACCGGGTGAGAGGAACCCGGGGAGGGTGGGTCCCAAACGTATATTCCTAAACCCCAGGTGGATCAGCGCAAGGAGCACCGCAACGGCCTTCTGCTCGTACCAGGCTATATCCAGTGAGAGCGGGAGCCCGTTTACATCCTCAAGGCCCAGTGCCTCTTTCAGTTTTAAGGCGGTGACGCCCAGGGAATATGAATCGTTGCACTGCCCCGCGTCAATGACCCTGGGTATCCCCCCGGCCTCGCCCAGGCCAAGTTTGTTATACCGGTATTTGGCGCACCCCGCCGTAAGTATCAGCGTATCGGACGGGAGTTTTTCCGCAACCCTGCTGTAGTACTCCCTTGAGGGGTGCCTGCCGTCACACCCGGCCATTACTATCATACGGCTTATATCACCCGCTTTAACCGCGGCTATGATATCCCCGGCAGATTCCTCAAGACGCTTCCTGGCGAACCCGCAGGTGAGTTCCCCCTCTTCCAGGGGAACCGGGGGTTCGGATTCCGCCGCCATCTCTATGACCCGGGAAAAATCCTTCGCCCCGCTCTCATTAGAGGGTATATGCTCTATACCGGGGTACCCGACCTCGTTTGCGGTGAATATTCTCTCCCTGTAGGAGTCCTTCACGGGTATCAGGCAGTTGGTTGTAAGTACAACCGGGCCGCGGAATGACTCAAACTCGGCCCCCTGGCGCCACCAGGAGCTGCCGTAATTTCCCGCAAGATGAGTGTACTTCCTGAGCTCCGGGTAGGCGTTTGCCGGGAGCATCTCCCCGTGGGTGTATACGTCAATACCCCGCCCGCGGCTCTGTTTCAGTATCTCCTCCAGGTCCCTCAGGTCGTGGCCCGAGACAAGTATACCCGGGTTTGAACGCGGTTTGAGCGGGACCTGAACCGGCTCCGGGTCGCCGTAAGTCTCTGTATTTGCCCTGTCAAGGAGCTCCATAGCGGTGGCGGCCGCGGACCCCGCCTCCAGAAGAAGCTCCGTAAGCTCCTCCGCGGGGAGATCCTTTCTCAGGGCCGCAAGCCCCTCGCGCATAAAATCCAGAACATCCCGGCTGTAATACCCCAGGTGAGCCGCGTGCTCGGAGTAAGCCGCTATACCTTTAATACCGTAGAGAAGAAATGATTTAAGTGAGCGTACATCCTCGTTATCGCTCAGGCTGAGAATCCCGACCCCGCTGGCTTTTTCGTTAAGCTCCTCCGCGGTTTCCCCTTTCCATACGGCGGCCTCTTCCGTAAACCCCTCGCACGAAGCCTCCCCTATACCGTCTCTCAGGGAGATACCCTCGGTTATAAGGGAGGTTATCCGCTCGCTGCTGAAGTTGACATTGGTTATGGTCGCAAAAAGAGCCCGGTATACGAAACGCCCCAGGGGCCTGTCGAACTTCTCTCCGCACTTCTCCGCCCGGAGGGCTATCCCGGAGAGTATGTATATGAGAAGGTCCTGGAGGTTTGCCGTCTCCGCGTCCTTCCCGCATACTCCTCTCATCGTGCACCCCGAGTTATTGACCGTTTCCTGGCACTGGTAGCAGAACATTTTCACAGTATCTCTCCTTTCAGCGATATTACTATCTCTTTCGCCTTAATATCATCCCGCCCGGCGCGGCGCAGAGCCTCT
This sequence comes from Candidatus Sumerlaeota bacterium, assembly GCA_007136585.1. Taxonomy (GTDB): domain Bacteria; phylum CG03; class SLGR01; order SLGR01; family SLGR01; genus SLGR01. Next base: position 2,213 of record SLGR01000207.1, read on the forward strand.
TCGGCTATAGTAAACGCGCCGCGGCAGCAGGGAACCTGCATCCTTAAAACCGTTACAGACCTTACGTTATTCTCCCGTATTATCGCGGCAAGCTTATCCGCGTACTCCTCGTAAGAGTCATCCAGCTTGGGGCAGAATACCACAACCGGCCGGGACCGTAGAAACCTGGAGTGAAAATCCGCCGCGGCAAAGGGGACGCAGTCGGCAGATACAAGAAGATCGCTCTCCCTGAAGCATTCCGCCGACGGGTTTAGAAGCTTAAGCTGAAGAGGCCACTGAATCAGTTCGGAACGGGAGCCGGCGGCGGATGGTTCCGCCCGGGACTCCTCTCCGCTTCTTAGGTCAGCGGAAGCCATACCCGGACAGACCCCTGCGGAGCAGGCGGATTTTTCTCCGGGTTCCGGGATATCCCGGCCGGTCTCCCTTAAGTACTCAATCGCCTCCTGAAGGTACTTCTCCTGCCCGTGCTCCCTGAGATGATCAAGGTGGGCCTTCACGGTACTCTCCCCGGCCTTTACAATATTCTCCATAACCCGGCGCTCGTCGTAAGGCTCCGCCTCCCTCTCCTCTGTCTCGATAGCCCCTTCGGGGCAGGAGCCCAGGCAGGCGCCGAGCCCGTCGCAGAAGAGGTCGCTTACAAGCCGGGCCTTACCGTCAATTATCTGTATGGCCCCCTCCGGGCAGTCAGGGACGCAGAGCCCGCACCCTGTGCATTTTTCTTCGTCTATCCGTATTATTTTTCTTTTCATTTTTAAATACCCTCCAATACATTTACAGAGACCGTCGGTACGGGTTTCCGGGTTTGTTCTGAGGGCAGGGAAGAACCCCTCGGAGCAGCCAAAGGCTGCGAGAATGAGGAAAACCGTTCCGGCGGGGGCCCTCCAAGCACACTCAGCCTCTCCTCTTTTTCCCGGTATATAGAAGCCTGTCAACACGCTCAAGGAGCCTCTCCGGGGTATCGCTCTTTTCAATTACCGAGACCCCCGCCGAGACCGAGACCCCCGCTCTTCCCCCGGGGCAGGGAACGCTTGTATTTTTTATGAGGTTCCTGAGTTTTTCCGAGGTCTTCTCCAGGGAAGAGAGGTCAGCCCCGGGTATGATAACCATAAACTCGTCGCCTCCCCACCTTCCCGCCACATCAGAGGTCCGCAGGTTCTTTTCCAGTGTCCCGGATACGGCCTGAAGAAGCCTGTCCCCCGCAGCGTGCCCCCAGGTATCGTTTACGGATTTAAACCCGTCAAGGTCCAGGAAAATAACCCCGGCGGAGGATGAGTAGCGCCCGGCCTCGCTTATCCTTAAGGAAAGGTTCTCTTCCAGGAACCTCCTGTTATAAAGACCGGTAAGGGGGTCCCGGAAGGCCTGGTCCCTCAGCTCCTCGATCTCCCCCCCGTCCCCGGAAGATGCCTCCGTAAAGACCTGCACCGTACCGTAAACCTCGCCTGCGGACGTGATAAGAGGGAACCCCCTTAACCTGACCGGAACCCTGTACCCTTTTTTATGGCGGATATACCCAAACCTTTCGCACTCCCGGCCCCCGGCGGACGAGCGGACAGGGCAATCCGATGAACACATGGAGGTTCCTCCAGAGTCTATATGCATAAGGATACCCTCGCCGCACCTCACCCCCGTCACCTCGGAAGGTTCAAACCCGGTTATCGCCACGGCGGAGCGGTTCCAGAAAACTATCCGCCCCCCGGAATCCGTAAGATAGGCCCCCTCAAGAAGGCCCTTAAGTATTAATATGGCCGTTTTTAACCTGTCATCCATCGGATTCCTCCATAAGCAGGGCCAGGGTTATACTCTCAAAATCCCGCTTTACCTTCTCCCGGGTCCTGATAAGCCGTTTCCTTAAGGGACACCGTCCGGTGTTTTTGCATATCTTTTTCCTGAAAACGCACCCTGAAAGTTTCATCTCCCCCTGGAAAAGCTCCGCCAGTTCAGCAAGGCTTATTGTATCGGGGTCCCTGATAAGCCGGACCCCGCCCCGGGGCCCTTCCCGGGTCTCAATATATCCGGCCTCCCTGAGACGCCCCAGTATCCTCCTCAGGAACCCGTAAGGGATATCTGCCTGCCGGGAGATAACCCCGGCGCTCTTATAGGTATCACCGGCAGCGCTTATAAGGGCCCTGACGGCGTAATCGGTCTCTCTTGTAAGAAGGCGCATAATGATACTATTTTAGTATCATTTATATAGATATGTCAAGTATATGGAAAATATAATACAGGCGAGTTTTATATATAACAGGTTAAAACATAAAGTAGGTTGAGCAATTTTCTCTTTATAAAAGCTTTTTTTATTCTAATTTAATTAACTTGGTTCAGCCCCCCGGGTAAAGCGTTATAAACTATACTCAGAGGATCCCTATAATATATCCCGTCCAGGAGTTTTTCCTCGAATAGACGGCAACCGTCCCGGGGCACATAACTGCGCATAGAACCAATACTCAGTGCTCCATAACCACCACCGCCGCCACGTCTGTAATTTCTGTGAGCCCACCAATCAGACTCGGTTTCATTTTTGGTTCGTTTCCAGTCAGATCCATCGGCAACATATTCCCGGGATACGCCCACCTCAAATCCGTAATGCAGCGGGATACCTTTACTGCAGTACCCTAACCAGAAAATTTCCTCCGTATTCTCCGTTCTCTTAACCTGATTACCCTCAGAATCGTACTCAAAACTCCTCTCCATATTCTTTAACACAGTTACATCCCTTTTACGTCCGAAGGATTCAAATATCTGAAGTTCATACGATTCTGATGTCAGCTTAAATTCACCGCTTCCGTCGGCTTCAAAGACCTGAGTGTACCCTTTATTTCTTTCGCTCCTTA
>SLGR01000126.1 GCA_007136585.1 Candidatus Sumerlaeota bacterium
CTTAAAAAAAGACCTCAACAATAAGGATAGGCTTAAACTCCTTATGGTGACCTCAGAGGCGGTGCCTTTCATAAAATCCGGAGGGCTGGCAGATGTTGCCGGCTCGCTCTCATCGGCCCTCTCCGAACTGGGGCACGAGGTCTGCGTTGTTCTTCCGAAATACGGCTCCCTTGACCTATCCGGTCATAACCTGGAGCTTTTCCATTCCCCGATGGAAGTCTGGATGGGAAACACCACCCATTTCTGTTCGGTCTACAGAACACGAACGGAGGAGGGGGTAACTTTCTTTTTCATTGAATTCAATATCTATTTTGAAAGAGACGGCATTTACCACGACCGGGATTTCCGGGATTACGAGGATAACCCCCGGAGGTTTGCTTTTCTTTCAAACGCCGCGCTCAAGCTCTGCCGTGACATAAACTTCAGGCCCGATATAGTTCATACCCACGATTGGCAGGCGGCCCCTGCCGCTGCGTACCTTAAGATATGGTACGGGGCCGATAAGTTTTTCAGCCGCACAGCCGGGATACTAACCATACATAACATAGGACACCAGGGGGTATATCCGGGGGACCACTATGAGTATACCGGTCTGGGATGGGATAACTTTACTCCGGATAAATTTGAAGACCACGGTAAAATAAATTTTCTTAAAGGCGGGATCCATTACGCCGATATGGTAAATACCGTAAGCCCCGGATACGCCTGGGAGACCCGAAGCACAGAACTGGGGAGCGGTATGCAGCCTTTTCTTAACGCCAAAGGCAGCCGCTATACCGGTATACTGAACGGAGCCGATTACTCGCACTGGAACCCCGAAAACGACCCCCTCATTCCCGCACCCTACAGCTCCGGCGACCTCTCGGGTAAAGCTGAATGCAAAAAACAACTCCAGAAAGAGATGATGCTGCGGGTGGATCCGGATAAACCTGTAATAGGAGTGGTGGGGCGTTTTGTTCACCAGAAAGGGATGGATATACTGGCGGAGGCCTCGGGAGGAATACTCAGGGATATGGAGGTCCAGCTGGTTGTACTTGGAGCAGGAGATAAGGGACTGGAGCATTTCTTCGGAGAACTTCCCCGCCGCTTTCCCGGGAAGGCCGGAAGCTACATCGGGTACAGCGAACGCCTGGCCCACCTGATAGAGGCCGGGTCTGATTTCTTTCTTATGCCTTCAAGGTACGAGCCGTGCGGACTTAACCAGATTTACTCTATGAAATACGGCACCCTTCCCATAGTCCGCGCTACCGGAGGGTTGAACGACACGGTGGATCAGTACGACGAATCTTCAGGAGAAGGAACCGGGTTTAAGTTCTGGGAGTTCTCTTCAGGGGCTCTCTACTACACTGTGGGGTGGGCGGTGAGCACGTATTACGACAGGAAAACGCATATAAACAGACTTATACAAAACGCCATGTCGAAAGACTATTCCTGGAACAGGGAAGCCCGCAGCTACGTTAAACTCTACAGAAAAGCCCTGGGAGAAAAATCCGGTTAAAAGAAAACCTCCGCGCCCAGGCTCCCGGCGAACCCTGTATCATCGGTATCCCTGGCTCCCACTCCGGCAAGAATATTAACCCTAAGAGAATCCGAAACCCTTAACCCGGCCCCGGCCTGAACCGTCATCCCTCCGTCATTATCCGGGATCTCCGCCCATCCTATCCTGAGGGAGGGACTGAGAAATCCTTCACGCACCGTCCCCGCCTCAATGTGAGCCGAAGGTCCCAGAGTGGGATAATAACGGTAAGCTCCGGAAAGAAACGGCCCTAAACCTGCCCCTGCCCTGATGGCGCCCCCGTATCCGAGATCGGCTCCGTCCTCGGTTACACCGGGCATTACCCTGGCCGAAACCGAGAAATTGCCCGCATATATGCAGGGTTCTGCGTAACCGTAGTAATACTCCCTGACCCTCCCGTCTGCCATCCCGGCCCCGGCCTCGATACCCAGCCGTCCGGATGAGTATATATACCCTGCTTCGGCAAACCCCAGCGTATCGCTCCCGGAAAAGGAAATATACTCCCCGGAAAAACTCAGACCGCTCTTCTCCTCGTGTTTTGCCGGAAATGATACCCTGGGTTTCTCAAGCTCAACACGCATCCCTTCATAAACTTCGGAATCAGGAAGAAGAATAACCGAAGTATCCCTTCCGGCGGAAAGTATACGGGCGTTTCTTTCAAGGAGTATCCTACTCTCCATCTGCCGTCCGGTTACGGGATGGGTAACCGTATCTATGCGGTAAACGCTGATACTCTCGCCCTCAACGGCCCCGTCGCCGGAACCGTAATCCAGATAAACCCTGGGACCGTCAATTCTAAGAACATAATTCCCCGGAGCAGCCTGCGCTCCAAGGACAGTAATAACTAAAAGGCAACCCGATAAAAACAGTTTTCTTTTCATAGTTAAGGTTTCTCCTTTAAACTTCCGCCCTTTCTTCTGCGCTGATAAACTATATTATTTTTCCGGCACTATGTCCATAGATACCGACTGTTTATTCACTGTAATAAAAATAATATAATATCTTCAAATCCAGGTCTAAAATTCTATTTAACCGGAAAAAGGAGATATAATGATCATAACCCCCGAAATAACCAGAGAAGCAGCCGGAAAACTTCTAAAAAGCATAGAGGAAAAAAACTACAGGCAGGCGGCTCTTACAAGCCGTAACCTCTCAGCTTCAAGGATCGCAAACCTGCTTATGCGGTTCAGACCAGAGGAGACACTTCCTTTCCTGGAACTCCTGGAAAAGAGAAGAACCGGACGGGTTCTTGCCTCAATGGAGCCTGAGTTTGCCTCAACGGTCATAACCCGGATGAAACCCGAAAAAGCCAGGGAGCTTGCCAGAAACATCCCGCCTGACAATATTATTGATATCCTTGAGAAGCTGGATGAAGACCTTGTAGAATATATCTCTTCCGCCCTGAACAAAAAAGTACGGGAACATCTTGATAAAATCTCTTCATACCCCAGGGGAAGCGCGGGGCGCATAATGTCACCCCATTTTTTAACTGTAAACGGAGAGACAACCTCTGGAGAAACCCTTGAGAGCCTGCTCTCTGGTCCTGCTGAATCAGAACGCGCTCCCTATATTTACGTGCTCGGACAGGACAGATCGCCTATAGGTGTGGTATCCGTAAAGGACCTGCTCAGGGTAAATCCGGATAAAAAAACAAAGGAGGTTATGAACCCCAACCTGATATCGGTCAGGGTAGACGACAGCGCGCGGGAAGCCGCGTTAATGATAAGAAACAGGAGACTTTCTATGCTCCCGGTAATAAACCGGGAAGGCTATATTTCAGGTGTCATCACATTTGACGACGCCATGAAGGCGCTTTCAAATGAAGCGGCCAGCCTCATAACTTCAACCTCCGCCGTAACCGCGGAAGAATCCTTTTTTACGCCACCAGTAAAAGCCGTGAGGGGGAGACTTCCCTGGATGGCCGCTAATGTTTTCCTTAATATGGGAGCCGTGGCGGTTATAACGGGTTTTGAAGAAACCATCGCCGCCGTGGCGGTGCTGGCTGCCTTTATACCGATGATCACGGATATGGGAGGAAATGTCGGGATACAGTCGCTCTCGGTAGCTATAAGGAGTATCGCCCTGGGGGAGACCCGCCGCGGAGATTTCCGGAAAGCGATAAAGAAGGAAGCCGTCATAGGAATGATAAACGGCATTTCACTGGGGCTTCTTTTCTCCGTGATAGCCTTTCTCCTTAGAGGCAACCCCTACCTTGGCCTTCTGGCCGGGGCGGCGCTGGGAATCAATGTCCTGGCTGCCGGGATAGCGGGGGGAACGCTCCCGTTTATCATAAAAGCTCTGGGCAGGGACCCTGCAATGATGACAGGCCCTGTACTTACAACTATTACGGATATTACCGGGGTAAGTATCTACCTGGGGCTCTCAACAGTTTTTATAAGGTTTCTTTTATAAGCGGGGTTACCCGTCGGCAGGTTTATTTTTCATAATGCTCTCGTCTTTCTGAGACTTTATGAAATTATCAAGAGCCTTGAGTTCGTCATCATCAAAGTATAGTTTCCCCCCGCCGAATACCACGGCTACATAGGCGTTATAGTTACTGTCCCGGCTCTCCTCCACCCTTATTATCTTTCCGTCCACGGGCATGAACCACAACCCGGATTTACTGAAATCCACCCTGCAGCTCCGGCCGGCGAGGGTTTCCAGTTCATGATGCGAGTTAACCGAAGCCCGGACCCTTGCCCCCAGACCTTTTTCATTAAGGCCGGTTGTCATACCGGTAAGTTTCTCATCATAACCGTCAACTTCTAATATCACCTCTATGGATCTCTTTACCAGCCTGTTCAGCACTTTTCCGCTGTCAGCGATAAACCCTACTTTTTCCGCCATTAAGCATATTTTTTTCTCAATCTCATCTTCAGGGGCGCTGTAGGGGATGAAAGTTATATCTCTTATGGAAAGTCGCGCAAGCTCCTGTTCACTGAAATCAGGGTTTCTGATCATCAGGACAGGCTTCTCTCTGAGCTGCTTGAGATAATCATACTTCTCGTCAAGTCTCTCAATAAGCTTCTTGAGCCCGGGATCCATAATAATGAAATGGGGCATCAGATAATAAAAAACAGCCCCCAGTTTGCCAACATCAGTAACCGTATCAAAACGGCACTTGAATTTTTCTTTAAGAATTTTTTCCATCTGCGGAATAATACCGTCAACCTCCAGGCTGGAAGAAGGACATGCGATCAGAACCTTCAATACGTTATCTTTTTTTTTCTTGCTCATTCTAAAACCCCGCTTTCATATTTTAATAAGCTGGTACTTTTAAATGCCGTAATTATCTTATTAATACTATAAATATATTTTGAAATTTTCAACTTGACTATCAATATACTTATGGGTATTATAACACTAAGGTACGATAAAAAGCCGGATGGGGGAATAATTTATAAAAAGTAATACGGTAAAATGTCAAGATTCATTTTAGCAACAACTTTTTTGGCGTTTGGATATACCAAACCTGTAGAACTAAAATAGCTCTTTGAAAAACTAAACTATAAA
>SLGR01000256.1 GCA_007136585.1 Candidatus Sumerlaeota bacterium
CGAAAGCCTGGATATAATTGAAAAAGATATTGAGAGGCTCTCGGAGGTCCCGGGTATAGGCGGAAAACGGATTGAGATGATAAAATCCGCCTGGGACGAGCAGAAAAAGATAAGGGATCTCATAATATTCCTGCGCTCCCATGATATAAGCGCGGTTCACGCTTCAAAGATATTTAAAAAATACGGGAGCCAATCCTTGGATATTATAAGAAAAAACCCCTACCGTCTTGCCTCGGATATTACCGGGATAGGGTTTCTCACGGCCGACCGGATGGCTGAAAAACTCGGGGTCCCGCGGGGTTCCCTCCTCAGGGCCGCTTCCGGGGTTCTTTATATCCTTGAAACCCTTTCGGAAGAGGGGCATCTCTACTTCCCTCTCCGGGAGTTTACCGCCAAAGCCGTATCACTTCTGGGTGTGAGTGAGAAAATAATTGAGAAGGCGTTAGATGAGCTCAGTGCTGACGGCAGTATAGTAGTCTCAAGGGACCCGGGCCGGGAGAGCGGGTCCGTATCTCTGGCCGGGTACTACCTCTGCGAGAAGAGCATAGCCTCGCGGCTCAGGGCTCTCTCCGGCCAGGGGGAGCTCTTCGGCGCCCCTGATATTGAGAGGGAGACAGACCGCATACAGGAAGAGATGCATATAGAGCTCTCTGACGGGCAGTTGGAGGCTCTCCGTCTGGCCGTATCAAATAAGGTCCTTGTCGTAACCGGCGGACCGGGTACAGGAAAGACCACACTGATAAAGGCGCTGGTAGCTCTTTTCTCGGGAAAAAATGCCCCGGTGACACTCGCGGCTCCCACCGGCCGGGCGGCAAAGAAAATGAGCGAGGCCGCGGGGCGCGAGGCAAAGACCATCCACCGGCTTCTGGAGTACAGCTTTTCCGGGGGCGGGTTTCAGCGGAACAGATCCAACCCCCTTCCGGGCGGTCTCCTTGTGATAGACGAGGTCTCAATGGTTGACGCACCCCTTATGAATCACCTGCTCAAGGCTCTCTCCCCGGGGATCACCCTTCTGCTTGTGGGAGACGCGGATCAGCTTCCGCCCGTGGGGCCCGGGAATATCCTCGGGGATATAATATCTTCGGGAGTAATCCCCGTGGTGGAGCTGAGAGAGATATTCCGGCAGGCGAAAGAAAGCCGTATCATTGTGAATGCCCACAGGATAAAAAACGGAAAAATGCCTCTCCTGCCGGATCCCGGAAGGGGACTCTCGGATTTTTACTTTATAGACAGGGATGAACCAGGTGAGGTAGAGCGTACGATAATCAGGCTTGTCAAGGAACGCATCCCGGCCCGCTTCGGATTTGAGAGTTTTGAGGATATACAGGTTATCGCCCCTATGCGTAAAGGCCCGGCGGGGGCTTACTCTCTTAATACGGCTCTCCGGGAGGCTCTCAACCCGTCTGGCGGCGTGAATCCCGGAGGGGTTTCGGGGTTCCGCGAGGGTGATAAGGTGATGCAGGTAAAAAACAATTACGAGAAAGAGGTCTTTAACGGCGATGCGGGCCGGATAGCTGGTATTGACCGGGGGGAAGGAACTGTTACGGTAGATTACGGGGAGAGGCGTGTATCCTACGGGTCCGGGGAGATGGGCCAGCTGGTTCCCGCATACGCGATTACCGTGCATAAGGCCCAGGGTTCGGAGTATCCGGCGGTTGTGATGCCTGTGATTACCGGGCATTACGTGCTTCTACAACGCAACCTGATCTATACGGCTGTCACCAGGGGGCGCACCCTGGTTGTTCTGGTCGGGTCCCGGAAGGCTCTGAGTATAGCGGTTCGAAATGAGAGCAGAAACAAGAGGTACACCCGCCTGGAAGGGCTTCTGAGGGGATAGGTACCGCGTCGGAGATATCCTGAATATAGCAGGTATAATTCTGGGAGTGATTTTCGACAGGTAAGCCGTCACCGTTTTACTATATTTTGACTGGAGGAAAGCGCCCTTTGAACCTGGGTCGAACCTTAATAAGTTGAAATCAATCTTTCTTTGATTTTTTTATAACCTGGGGATTTCTGTATCATTACCGAAGATTATCACTTAAGGCTACAATATTCCTTGACAAACCGTATTTTGTATGTTTAAATACCTTTTAGAAATATATTGTGAAAAGTTTCACAAAGTTTAATAAGTTTACGGTTAACTTGGGAAGAAATATATATTAAGAGGAATTAAATGTTGAAAAAAATACTTAAACACGCGGTAACGGCGCAGTTATTTCTGCTTTCGGCGGCTGTGGCAGTTACGGCAGGAGAGATCGCTGTGATAATAAACGTTTCTGAAGACCGGGCTGCAGGTCCGCATTCAGAGATGCTGGAGGGGTTCAGCAACAGACTTGCGGAAGAGGGTGTTGAATATAAAAAATCCGTTTTCAACCTTGCCGGGGATCTCTCCGGCGAAGAGATACTAAGCCGGATAAAGGGTTCTTCACCGGAAGCAGTGATCCCGTTGGGGTCTTCGGCTGCGGAGTTTGCCAGAGAAAACATAACCGGGCTGCCTGTGATATTTTCAATGTTGAGTAATCCGGTAGGGCGCGGGCTGGTTGATAATATCTCCGGTACCGGGACAAATTTCACCGGTGTGACACTTGATATTCCTCCCGCCAAGCAGCTTGAGATGGTAATGGAGGCGATGCCGGGTATTGAAAAAGTAGGTGTTATTTATGACCCCGCAAACTCTGAGAAGGTTGTAAATGAAGCGGAAACCGAATTGAAAAAATCGGGACTGGTTCTGATTAGAAAAACTGTAACCGAGGCCAGGGAAATATCCGGTGCGCTTGACGCTATCCGGGATGAGGGAGCGGATATCTTATGGGCCATACCGGACGGGACCGTTTACTCCGGGGCCTCTGTAAGGCAGGTCCTGCTTTACAGCCTGAGAAACAATCTTCCCGTTGCCGGGTTCTCGGAGCACTTTGTCAGGGCCGGTGCAGTTATGGGCATATACCCGGATTACACCGGTATCGGCAGACAGACAGCAGATCTTGCTCTGAGAGTAATTGGGGGCGAGGATCCCGGAGAGATACCCATAGCCTTTCCGGAGAGCGTCTCAATGGCCTTTAATCAGCGGGTTATAGCCGCCATAGGGAAGAATGTAGAGCAGTCTTCGCTTCAGCAGGCGCGCGAGATATTCCAGTAGTACTTCCGCAGGGCTTATCCCCTGCTTCCGGGGAAATCCGCCCGGGAAAATATGTTATACTGACGGCATCTCTTTTTAGTAAGATGACGGGGTAAAATAGGTTGAAGCGGAATTTTCTCCCACGTAATAGAACCTTTCGCTATCCGGGGGGCTGTAGTATATGCTGAGGTAATTCGCTCCCTCTCCTTTTGAATGGGTTATCTCCAGGGTCTGGGGTCCTTCCCGGAGGAGTATGCTGGCATGGCCTTTTATTTCTCTTCCGTGGTGATATATGACAGGGGTTCCGTTCAGGAATATCCTGGTTTCTGTTCCGGAGAAGTAATCGGAAGAAATTAAAAAATCATACCGTCCTTCCGCCGTATGCATTATAGTTGTCATAGCGGCAAAGAAATTATCTCTTACGCCGAGCGGACCCATTCGGTAATGTTTAAATTCCCGCGAGATAGGAAATCTTGCGGTATCCACACCTGTTGAGCTCCACTCAGAAAATCCTTCACCCGGGGATGAAAGGTTTTCAATGAAAAGCTTCAGGTCTATCCTGTGAGGAACCTCAGGCAGAGGGCGCATTACCCAGAGATGAAATAATGTTAACGCGATCCCGGCAGTAAGAAGAAAATAATCTCTACCTTTCAACTTCATATGTCAAATCCCAGCTTCTAAACCAGTCACGCCTTACAAATTCCCTGTATGTTATCTCCCGGTAATAAGAGATAGGGCTGAAAAAAAGATATACGGCAAAGAAATTGAAGAAAAAGAGTATTACCGATATATGTACTATCAGGTTTTTCTCCTTAACTTTTTTTCCAAAAAAATGAAAAAATATAAGGTAGGCAAGAAGAAAAGAAAAGATTAGAGGAATATGATAATAGGTAATATAAACCGCCCTGTCCATTGAGATGAAAAACCACATGTATACGGTATAGAGAAATACATAGACTCTGATAAAAAAGAGGGTTCCGTTGCTTTCTATATCAGGGGTCCTGTCCCAGAGATAATGGGAAATAAAAATCGCAAAGGAAATGAAGAGAACGGCAAGTGAAATCAGCCATATAGCCGGATTCCCATGGAAGATCACGAATTTTCCGGAATCCGGGGAGGAGTTTACGGCATAAACTATACTTTTATACCCGAAAGGCCATTTAAAGGGAGAAGTTGAATACTCATCCTCTTCGGGCATTATAAGTGACATTCGCCTGAGTTCGGTTATGTTCAGGCTGTGGTTTGCGGCAAAATACTCAGCCATTCGATAATCCGGGTCAGGGCCTCTCAGGGCGGCCATTAAATGGTAGCTGTTGACCATAAAGGAAAAAGCAATGAAAATACTTAGGGAAGCGATAGCGAACCCGGTTCCTTTAATTGGTTTTTTCCAGGATTTTTCGGTATTGAAATGAACCAGCGCAGCTGCAATTATAAGCAGGATCAGTAATGCTCCGCTGCTTCGTATAAGCATCGTAACCCCCACGGCAGCCCCCAGCAGGAGATAGCTGTATATTGAGAATGACCTTTTTTTTATCATCCTGGTAAATACCAGCAGGCAGATAAGCATGAAAAAATACTCCATTGGAGGGAAGTTTGCGGTTCGGGTATGTACTATAATTGAATTTTCAAAAAGGTAAAAACCGGAAAACAGCCCTGCCAGATGGACATTTTTGACGGTGTTATAAAGTAGAAGAAAGAAAAGAAGCGGAGAGAGGGATCCCAGCAGAACCGGGAAAAACCGGACACCTTTAAAAGAAAATCCTTCCGGAAACTCCCGTATAACAGAAATCCGCCCGAGCCCGGAAGTGTCAACATCGGCGTTTGGGTTAAGTATAGTTTCCCCCAGGGCAATCAGACCTATGCCCAGCGGGGGATGAAACTCAGGGTAAGGATTGTTGTTTATGTACC
>SLGR01000254.1 GCA_007136585.1 Candidatus Sumerlaeota bacterium
TCTTGGGCGGGCCGGAGAAGTAATCCTGTTTAACTCTGCAGCCGTCTTTCTGGATACTCCGGATGAACCTGTTGCGGCGGAACCCGTCCTTTAAGACCATATACTCTATATCCCAGTCCCAGGGGATGAAATCATTTTCGCGGACAGCCCCAAGGAGAGTCCCTCCGGAGAGGAATACCCGCGCACCCGCCTCTTCAAGGCGGGTTTTTATATATTTCATCCTCTCAATGGTGTTCTTTAGCCCTGATTTGTCCAGTTCCGAAAAAAACATCTTACTCACCACTCTTCTTTTTACTCAATCCCGGTCGGGGTATATTGTAAGATATCATAGCTGCATAATCAACTTACGTTACGGGTTCCTCCGCGCCTTGTTTTTAAGAGGTATAAGATTTATAATGTGGCCGGTCGGGGAAAACCAAATGAGAATACTGCATATACTTACATTTCATCAGCCTGCCGGAATTGAGAACCGGGTCTTCCGTTTTATCCGTACGGCCGGCGGACACGAGCACGCGGTGCTCGTAGTGAGCAGGCGCATACACGAAAATTTCAAGGCAAACCTGCCTTCCTCTACCGCCGTCAGGCACTGGAAATACTGGGGAAGGTTTAAAATACCGGCGTTTCTGAGAAAATTCTTTCTTAAAAATTGGCTCAAGAAAAACAGGTTTGACCTCTTTATGTCTTACAGCCAGCTATCTTATCCCGGTTTATGGGATACCCTGTTTGAAAACGTAAACGCTCCGGGGGTATACTGGGAGGAGGGAGCGGCCTGGTCCAAATCCAAGGAACTTAAAGAACTTATAGGGCGTTTTGACGCTTACGCAGCCGTATCGGAGGCAAGCGCCGTAATGCTTCAGAAGAAATTCGGTGTTCCGGGGGATAAAATAAAGGTGATTCATAACGGGATCCCGGAGGAAAAATTCAGCTCCTTAAAAGAAGCCGCCCCGGCGGAAAAAAACAGGGACAGGTTTATAATCCTTTACCTGGGGCGCCTTGTCCCCTTTAAGGGAGTGGAATCACTTATAAGGTCTCTTAAATTTATGGAACCTGACTGCGAGCTATGGATCATAGGAGACGGCGAGGAAAAAGGCAGACTTCAGGAACTGGCGCGGGAGACAGGAGTGGAAAACAGGGTTCAGTTCAAGGGAATGCTGGTAGACCCGGACCCGTACCTCAAGGGTGCCGATCTAATGGTCGTCCCTAGTATCCGGGAGCCTTTCGGGATAGTTCTGCTGGAGGCCGGGGCGGCCTCTCTCGCGGTAATCGCCTCGCGGGTGGACGGAATCCCTGATATCATTTCCCACCGCAAAAACGGTATCCTGATTGAGCCCGGGATAGAAATAGACAGGGCGCATATGAAAGGTCTCCCTGAATTAACGGTCAGGGTTGAAACCCGGGAATTGATCCCTCCCCGGATTCTCCGTCCTGAGGATATAGCCGGGGCGGTCAATGAATTAAAAAACAACCCCTCCCTGAGAAAGAGACTGGGCGAAAACCTGTATAATACCGTAAGGAAAAACTTTCGCATGGAGGATAAGATCCTGGAATTTGAGAAGTTTTCCGAGACCCTGGCCCCGCTAAGGAAGACCGGGGATACGGAGGAGGGTTGAGGGATCAGGGGATGAACCGTCAGGAAAAAAGCAAGATTAAAATAGCTTACGTTCATTCCTGCCCGTGGCCCTCAAAATCTCCGGGGGTAACCTTTACCACATACAGCGCGGCATCCCTGGCCGGGGAGACCCGGAAATGCCATCTTTTCGTAAAAGCCGGGAGAAAGACTCCTGCCGGGGAGGTCTTTTCCGGGTACTTTAATATGGAGAAACCTCCCGGGCTGAAGGTTCACAGGCTTAAACATCCCATCTTTAACTCCAACAGGTTTTATTACAGGAAAGTTAAAAAACAATTAGAAGAAATAATCAGATTTAAAGGGCTGGATGCGGTTATAACAAGAAGAGAGACCTTCCTGCCATACCTGGTTAAACTCAAAGAAAAATACGGTATAAGCATCTACTTTGAGTCACATAACTTCTTTTCCGATCTTTCCGTAAGAGACGATATAAACCCGAAAAAGAAACTCAAACAGCACAGGGTTGAGAAAAAATATATCGGTCTCCTGGACGGTCTTATATGCCTGCAGGAATCCCAGAAAGACCTTTATGAAAAAGTATTTCCCGGTCTGGATAAAAGGGTCTTCAGGACCGGGATACCCGGGTATAAATACTCTTCGGGGAAACGAGTATATATTACTTACATAGGCTCGCTTGACAGCCACAAGGGGATAGATACCCTTCTTGAGGCGGCCGCGTTATGCAGAAACCGGATCCGGCTCCTGATAATAGGGGGAAGAACAGAGAAGAAGGTAAGGGAACTTGAGAACCTGGTTAAAGAAAAATACAGCGGTATTGATGTAAAGATTACCGGATGGCTGGAGAAGAAGGAGATTGAGAGGTTTATGGAAGAGACCCTTCTGGGAGTGATCCCGCTGAAAGACACTTTCTTTAACAGGAACCTCACTTCCCCTCTTAAACTATTTGATTATTTCAGCCACGGCATCCCCGCCGTAGCTTCCGATCTGCACTCCGCGAGGGAACTTATAGACGAGGGAAACTCCGGGGTTTTCTTCCGGGCGGAAGACCCTGCGGACCTTGCGGAAAAGATTGACACCCTGGTAGAGAATAAGAATGAGCTGGATAGAATGCGCAGGTATATATTTGAGAACACCTCGCAGCTCCTGTGGGAATCCCGGTCAAGATACCTTATTCAATGGATAGAGGGAAAAATCAGCTCCCGGGGGGAGAACTGAACTCCCTGAACTTTTCCGAGAGTCTCCTTATTATCCCCTTCTCCAGACGGCTGAATTTGGGGTATAACTCCCCGCAAAGTCTTAAGAGCTCCCGTTTTAACGGTTCATTCCATTCCCCGCGGCTAATCGCCGCCGCGACCGCCGAACGAATAAACCTGTATAAATCGCGGCGGCGCCCCTTAAATTCAAGGTAAACCCGGCCGGTTCTCATCATATCAAAATCACACCACAGGAGCCTGCCCTCTTCTACAAGTATATTACTGGAATGTGCGTCCCCGTGAGTTATTCCGCTTTTGTGCATCTTTCTTAAATCTTCTATCCCTTTTACGAAAAGCCCGGTCTTTGTATCCCGGCTTACACTGCCGGATAGAAAGACCTCGTGCAGAAGACCGGAACCACTGTAGGGAGAAATGAAAAGCCCCTGGATTTTTATACCCTCTCTGCGGGTCAAGACAAAAAAAGGAAATACTGTTTCAGGGCCCGCGGCTCTTACCCTGAGAGCCCGTTTGAACTGAAGCAGCGCGGCGGGAGGAAAAAGAAAAAACCCTCTGAACCTGTCCCTCATACGGGGGGATATCAGGTAACTCATTTTTTTTATATGCCATTTTTTACCGTCTGTCTCAAAAACAAAAAACCGGCGGTGGGGACGCTTTCCGCCCTTTAAGTCTTCAAGCGGCTCGGGATCGTTAAAAAAAGGGAGAAACTCCGCCCAGTTCTTTAAAAGATGATCCCGGGGGCGGTATAGGGTTACCCGGGGAAGGGGGCGCTCTTTGACCGTATCCCTCACCGCGGAGCTCTGCCTGTATTCTTCAGCTCCCAGAGTTTCGCGTATTTCAGGAAAACATAGTACCCCGTTGATACGGCTATTATAAACCCGGGGACCCCGTCCCTGAACCCCTGTTTGATGAAATATTTTTTTATAAACGCCCATAGGGGACGCAGAAGCATATCGCTCATACGCCCCTTCCCGCGGTGAAGCAGCTCCCTTGAGCTGATATCCGTAAAACTGTTCATTGCTCCTACGTGGCTGGAAATATTCCGGTAGGTATAATGAAGAATATCCCCTTTAAGCTTACCGACCCTTCCCTGTACGGCCACCTTGTCGTGGGGGTTCACCCCGGACCACCGGCCCCGGTCTTTCCTGAACAGCCTTACCTTCCTGTCCGGGTACCACCCGCTGTGGTTTATCCACCTGCCGAGGTAAAAAGCCCTCCGGGGTATGGAATAGGCGTCGGCGGAGGGGTTCTCCACCGCTCTCTTAATCTCCTCCGCCAGAGCGGGGGTTACCCGCTCGTCAGCGTCTATTGATATAATCCAGTCGCCCGAGGCCCTGCTGACCGCAAAGTTTTTCTGCTCAATATGGCCGGGCCAGGGGTTATGAAACACCCGGTCGGTGTACTCCCTGCATATCTCCACCGTAGCATCGCAGCTCCCGGAGTCCACCACTACTATCTCATCGGCCCATTTCACGCTTTCCAGGGCGCCGCGGATATTCTCCTCTTCGTTAAAGGTTATGATAGTTGCCGTAATACGTATCATCTCAGTATTTTAACAATTTCCCGAAGCTTTTCCATATACACCCCGGGCGAAAACCTCTCCTCTGCCAGGCGGCGCGCCCTCTTTCCGGTTTCCACGCAGAGAGGGCGGTCGTTCAGGAGACGGGCAGTCTTCTCCCCAAGTTCCACGGAGTCTCCCTTCTCATACATAAACGCGGCTCCGGTCCCTCCAAGAAACTCATCAAGACATCCCACGCGGGAAGATATCACCGCCCTGCCGCTGGCAATCCACTCAAGGGCCGCGCGGCTTACCTCTTCCGAGCCCAGTGAGGCTATTATCCCCGCATCCGATCCCCTCATAAGCGCGCCTACTTCTCCGGGGGAGAGGGCTCCCCTGTACTCTATATCTCCGGAAACGCCAAGTTCTTCCGCCTGCCGGAGCAGGGTCTTATAATCGGTTTTGGATTCCCTGCCGGCAAAAATCACTTTAAGGGATCCTGTCAGTTCTTTTATCCGGGGAATGGCCTCTATAAGAACCCTGTGCCCCTTCACAGGGGAAAGACGCCCTACAATGGCTACCGTTTTATTCCCCGGAGGATCCGTGTAATAAAATTTTTCCGTATCAACAGGAGGCGGAAGGACGAAGACCCTGCCCGGCGCGCACCCAGCAGCCGAGAACTCCCTCTTCATCCTTTCAGTAGCTACAATGACTCCGTCTCCGAAA